>NZ_JAYGHV010000001.1:0-55857 GCF_034932145.1 Spirulina sp. 06S082
AATCTAGGAAATGAGGAAGACTTGTTTTAGCGTACTGTGCCTTCTAATTGAGTCACTTCAATTGGTTTCATCAGGAACAGTTTTAAGAATTGTACGCCATTGGAAAGATAATGAGGCAATTTTTGCAAGAATTTAATCGGTGCAAAAGTATTGGAATTTGCAATTTCCGTTAGTTTTTCGTTGGTTTTAATGCAGGTTTCCAAAGACTCATAAAATGTGGGATTTTCAACATCAATCACGATGGGGAAAACTCGTCCTGCGGTATCGTTGGTCTTATCGATCACGTAACTGTCGTATTCCCGCGCATCCAAGCCGATCGCGGCATAAAAGTCAGATCGTTGAATATCATTGAGATACATGGTAGCGAAGACAGACAAGAGGAAGAAACGACACCATAATTTCGCTTTCCAATCATTGAGGATATCCGGTTGCGCCCGCATAATAGCATCGAAGAAGTCCCCGTGACGGTTTTCATCTTGACACCAGTTTTCAAAGAAGCGGAAAATCGGATAAATGCGATCTTCAGGATGCTGCTCTAAGTGACGATAAATTGTGATATAGCGCCAGTAGCCGATTTTCTCGGAGAGATAAGTGGCGTAGAAAATAAACTTGGGTTGGAAGAAAGTATATTTCCGACTCTTTGTGAGGAATCCTAAGTCAAGAGAGAGATTAAAATCGCTCATGGCTTTGTTTAAAAAGCCCGCATGACGCGCTTCATCTCGAGACATGAGGTTAAAGCATTCTGCTAAGACGGGGTTTTTTCCTTTTAAGCGCCGTCCTAATTCTTTGTAAAGTAAGAAACCGGAAAATTCTGCGGTACAAGAACGCTCTAAAAACTCGATAAATACGCGACGTTTATCGCCAGTAATACTATCCCAAGATTGGTCGAATTCTTCATCCCGGACAAAGTGAGTTTTATTATAATCGGCGCGGAATTCTTCGAGAATGGCGCGAAGTTCGTCTTCGTTGACGGAAATATCCATCTTCGCCACCGCTTCAAAGTCGGTGGTATAGAAGCGAGGGGTTAAAATAGTTTCTTTAGAAGGGACTTTGACCCCCGGACGAATCTCGGCAAATGCTGGTTTTTCGGCGGTACTGACCATAATTTTCGTTAGAGTTTTCGTTTTAGCGGTTTTTATGAACGGCGATCGCTTTCGCGGTTAGTAGGAATTGAGAAAACCACCGTTTGAAGTTGCTCTCTAGTTTACAACGTCTTAGAGAGTGTTTCTGTCTTCCCATATTAAGAGTTACAACAGGTTTGTAATATTGTGTAACAATTTCAGCAGGATGGGGAATGCGATCGCGATCGCTTGTAGTTCTGTCTGAATGGCAAAGTATTTCGCTAAGATAGAACAATGAAAAGTAGTTTAGTTGGTCGTGCTAGTGAGGTTATGAATAGCAAGCATGTTGAGCGTCTTCTCGTTTCTTATGTGTTGATGGCGGGAGGTTTGTGCGGTTTGTGCGGGCTTCATCGCTTCTACAATGGGAAAATTGGTACGGGACTTCTTTGGTTCTTTACTTTGGGCATTTTTGGAATTGGTCAGTTTATCGACATCTTTTTCGTCCCCAATATGGTAGAGGAATACGAAGGGAAGTTACTCATTAAACAGGGTGTGTCCCCTTATGGAAGCCCCAGTCAATATCCTAGGGCTACTGCAACTGCGGTTGAACTTCCCAAGGTTCCAGAAGAAAAGTTGATGTTGCGAGTCTTAAAATCTGCACGCGATCGCGGTGGGCAAATTACGGTTACTCAAGCGGTGTTAGATACGGGGGCTGATTTTCCAGAAGTTGAGCTTGTTCTCAAGGAAATGGTAAAACAAGGGTACGCCCATATTGATAACGATCCGGTTAAGGGAACCGTAGTTTACGATTTTGTTGAATTATAAAAGTGCGATCGCGATCGAACCAGACTTATAACAATAATGTTCGGGCGATCGGGCGATCGCTTTTTTTTGGCTTTAATTTCGCCCCAGCCATTTTTCGCCGTTAATGCGCTGTAAGGTATATAAAACCATCAAATCGAGGGTGATTTTCCGCTCGTCAATCATAAACGATTCGAGGGTGCTGGGGTTTGCACCGTGAGTTGCTGAGGAAAAGCCTTTATTTCCCTTCAGGTCTTCATCAAAATAATAAAGGTTAAATTGGCGGGTTCCTTGTTGCCATGTCCCTTCAATTTGCCAGCAATCTTCCCCAGAGTCAAATCCAGCTAGGGAAACTGGTTTTTTCGTGAAGGCAATTTTCATATCGGAAAGACCAGCTTTACCAAATGCTTCCTGTAAAGTTGGCGTAAAATGCTGCTCCATAAACTCGGTAAAGGGTTTATCTTCAAGAGCAGGGGGTTTGGCTTTTTTCTTAGCTGCGGGTTTGGTTTCTTCTGCCATGTTGCGCCCTCGGAATCCTTGCTTGAGACGTTTGCTCTCTTACTTTACAGGGTTTGGCTTATCGGTTCAAGGGAAAGGCAATTTTTTCTAGGGAGTTTTAAGGTTATAAGCGCGATCGCCTTCTTGTTTGAGTTCATCAGATGACAACAAAAGACTCATTTTGAGATTTGAGATAGGGGAATTGCAATTAAATCCTCAATAGTTTTTAAGCTAGGATTTCCCGCTAGATAACCAATACCGCGATGTAGGTGCAGGCGAAATTGTTCGGTTAAAATGGTTTTATTCGTTTCTAAACCATCTTGATAACAGCGCTGTTTGAGGGCAATAATTAGAACATCTGAGAGTTCCCCCCCAAAGACGCGCCAAGTTAATTCAACATTACTATCGGCTGGAATAGGAACGGGAGAAGGTTTACTGGGTTCTGCAAGAGATAAACAAAAAGCCCAACGACAAAGAATATTCCATTGCTCAATTTTGGTATAGCGTTTGATTTTAGAAAGTTGCTCTTTTGCTGTTTGAGAGAGTCTAAATCGTTCGATGGGAGATTCCATATTTTAATGATTAATTATGCTTAAACAGGTCAAAGAAACTATCATCAAGATTGTAACCGACAGTCATCCACATAGATTTTAATTTTTCTTGGGCTGGAATGCCGCGATCGCGCAACCAATCAGAAATAATAAAGGTTTTTTGCGCGATCGCTATTTCTAAAGCCTCGGGATTATATTGTATGCCATCAGTACGATGGAACTGATGGGGAACCAGCATCGCAATATAGCGAGGGAGTTCGCTTTTCCAATCTAACAGAAAAGGAAGCCAAGGATAGCGGGTATCCAAGCGTAAAAACCACAAGCGAATTTCAGGAATTTCCGACAATTCTCGGGGATCGGTTTCTTCCCTCGGATAGTCGATCTCAAAAGTAATTAATGATTCTGGGAAAGATGTTTTGATATCTAACAAGATTTTTTCAACGATCGCACTTGCGGGGGAGAGATCGAGTTTGTGAAGGCGATCGACATCTAACTTGATTTGATGATTCATATTTACTCTTCTAGTTTTTCAAAGACAACCCCATCAATTATTTCATAACCCCACCGCGAATTGCGAGATGCAAGGTGTTTTGCTGCATCAATTTCTCCCAAACGACAGAGTTCCGTTAATTGTGTATATCCTCTTTGCTTTTCCTGCTCTAAATTTGCTTGTATTTGTTGTTTTCGTTCTGCGGATGAGAGTTTGGGGGGATTTGATTGGGTAAAATTAACCTGGAATAGTTTTTTCATTTTTTGACTCCTTTAAAAAGGATAAATATCAACTATTTTTCCGTCAACTATTTTATAGCCCCATTCTGGATGTATAGCAATTTGTCTGCTAATAAAAGTTCGACCGATAGGAGTATTATAGGCTTTTTGGAGAATAGGTAATGAGGGAGAATGCGGTTCTTTTTTAGATGCTTTTGCAGATTGAAGGGAGTCAGTTTCAGAAGAAGATGCGTTTAAAGTATGGCGATCGCGAATCGATAATAGTTTTTCGACAACTTGTTGCTTATTCACTCCATCTTTGACACTAAAAGAGGGGGGGAGATAAGGAGTTTGTACCCCCGATTTTTGAGCCTTTATTGCTTCATCTGCAAAGCGATCGCTTTTTCTTAAGAAACCTTCCCACCAACTTTTAGCGCGATCGATGTCTCTAAGTTCGCGATTTGCTCTTGCAGTAGCAGCATCAATAGGTTCTCCTTTATGAATATAATACTGTATTATTTCTTCAATGAATGCCGGATAAGGAACACCAGGTTTAATTTCCCATTCTTGTTGTATTTTTTGACTCGATCCTAAAGGTTGTCCGGCGATAAATTCTTCCCAAAAGGGAGAGATGATTCCTTTTGTAATTCCATCAACAATTTTAAAAACATAGGCCATGGGATTATCGAAGCCTTGAATCTTACAATATTCTAATAACGCTTTTTGAAAGTCTTCAAATTGTTCTTGAGAATGCCAAGGACCGCGAAGAAGTTTTTGATTGATCGGAAAAAAACGATCTCTCAATCTGTTTTCCAAAGCAGAATTAGCCAGACTTTCATCATCACTAGAATTGGTTGCTATTGTTGGTTCTGAAAAAATAAACTTTGCAAATATTTCTAATTTATCTGAAAATTGTTGCAGATCCAAAGATAAATTCAAGGAATTATCAATCATTCTTTCTTTCACTAGATTTCTAGCTTTTAATTGCTTTCTAGCTGTTCGTTGTTCCTCTAAAGATAGTCCAGTATCCCGTTCAATATCTTGATGATTAATACCAATCCATTCCAGAGATTCACTTTGTTCTAATAAATAGCCTAAAAATATCCCCGCAGCAATTCCTCCCGCAATTTTCGCTAGTTTAGGATAGTAAGAACAAGGTTTTCCTAATTTTTCTGTTGCGATTTTTAACTGTTGTCCTGACATGAAAAATAAGATATTTAGCTCTAATTAAACTTAGTAATTCTTAAGATAGAGTGCGATCGCCTTTTGCATCTCTCTCTAGGTAGACATTTGTACAGGTTTTAAGTTAAAGTGGTAACGACTATGAATTAGGGCGATCGCCTCAGATGCGCGATCGCTTTGAAAGAGTTAGCTTTCTGCAATACTAGGATATCGGAAAATCAATACCAATGACCGAAATCAAGCCCTCAACAAGTCCTCTTTGTCCAACAGAGCAAAGTCTACTTAAACCCATTTCTTCCCTAGCAGAGGCTTATAATCGCTGTCAAACCTTGGGAATGCGTTTGAGTCGCCAGCGTAAGTACATCTTAGAGTTATTATGGACTATTGAGGAACATCTTGCAGCACGGGAAATTTACGATCGCCTCAACCAACAAGGCAAAGAAATTGGCTATACTTCTGTTTATCAAAACCTAGAAGCGCTTTCGAGTCAAGGGATTATTGAATGTGTAGAACGTTGCGATGGGAGACTGTATGGGAATAACAACGAGATACACAGTCATGTTAACTGTTTGGATACCCGACAAATTATCGATGTTCATGTTCAATTACCTCCTGAAATTATTGAACAAATAGAAGCACAAACAGGGGTTCAAATTAGTGAATATCGCGTTGATTTTTACGGGTATCGAGGCGATCGCCAAGAACAAGATAGATTAGGACTTACGCAAAAATGATGTTAAGAGAAGGAGATTTGAGTTGCTGGTGAAGGTAATCATCAAGTAATCCATGCTTAAACGGAATTTGCCACGGGTCACGAAATTCAAATCGAGTTAGCAAGTTAACCACTTCCTTTTCTCTGCTGCTTGAGTTTTTCCACCCTCTCTCGATTTCCTCCCTTTGCCAATGCGATCGCTTCCCTTGTTTTCTCCTCTCGCACTGCTTTCTCGTCGCTTTCTATCGCCGCTTCGAGGATATTCTGAATCTCCGGCCTTGGTGTTTTAAAATGTTCTAATAAGAAAGCCTTTGCATCGGCAATGGTTGCGTCGGTTTGAACTTGCGATCGCAAAAAATCTTGCACTTCCTCAATGCGATCGGCGGTTTTGGGACCGTATCGCAGTAAGTTGCGGAAGTAATGAGGGCGATCGCCATAGCGCCCGACTCCAAAATCGCCGCCACAAGCGTCCTCGGCTTCGAGAAGTTCTTTGATTACCTCGGGGTCCCTTGGGTTTTTGCAGTAGCGATCGAACAGAGATTCTGTTGTTGTTTGGGTTGTCATCACTTTCTCCTTTTTTTTCATTCTAAGCGACCGAACTCGAAATAAATCAAGTTATCGAAATCCGGATCGCTGCCAAGTTCTAGCATTCTGGCTTTGCGATAGAATTCAATGGCATTGGGGAGCGAGTGCAGTCCAACACGCCCCGAATATCCTAAAGCCGTGCTGCGTTGCCGAGCAAATCTTAGCATACTCAAGCCTACAAACTTATAACGTTGCATTCTCAATCTTCCTCGATTCCAAGGAGCGCTGACGATGAATTTCACGTAGATAATGCGCTCTTGTTCATCAAACCAAGAACGGTATCCCAAGGTTTCGATCGCGATGAAACCTTGAGCAATATTATCGCATTCGAGGGCGTACACCTCAAAATCATCATATTTACGGGATAGACGCTTTTTGAGGGCTAAATCTAAATCTTTATCCTCCTCGCTTAATTCCGTCAATTGCGGAACCCAAATCTCCTCAAAATCCCGAAGGTGTCGGTCTTGAATTTCGAGAATTGTTGCTTCGATGAGGCATTTTTCTTCAGTGTTAAAAATTTCTACAACTTCTCTCATTTTACATCAAATTGTCTCCTGTTGTCTCTTGATTTTTCTATTTTTTCACGCTCATTGGTGATTTTTATTACTTTTTGAACGATGGGTATGAAATTAAATTTGCCGATGTACTTATTTTAATACTGGTGGCGCTTGGGCGATCGGTCTTTAGCTCAATTAAAAGGAAACATTTTTCAATATTTTTAAGGGAGTTAATTTTTTGAGTAAACTAAGTTGCTCGGTATCGCGCACAAAAAACGTCCCAGCAAAACCGAGAGAATTAACACCAATGGATTGAAATTCCCCCTGCGATCGCGCCACAATTAAGAGCCATTCTCTTGTCGCCAAAAGATTATAAGCATGGGTTTGTTGTCCCCGCTCTTCCCCATTATGAAATATACCGATTTTATTTAATAAATCTTGATATAAATTCAGCGTTCTTTGTGATTTATCCCAAATCGAAAGATTATCTTTAAAATCAAATCTCATTATAGCATGATTAAAAGAAAAAGAATCAATTTTCCCTATCTTTTCTTGCCATTTAACTGTAGAGATTAACGGCGAGATGGGCATATTTTCTCCTGCCGGAATGAGAGGAAAAGGAACAATTTGTAAATGCTTGTGCATCTGACTTGCTCCGGCTTTCTCTCCCCCATTATAGAAGGCTAAACCATCAATTTCTGTTAAACAAGCCCACATCGCTGTAAAATCTTCTAGAGTCAACCATGTTTCTTGATGTTCAAATTCTCGAGTAACAATGAGAAGATGGCGATCCACGACATTAAACTTATTGAATAAACATAAATGCGTTGTGGAAATATCAGTCACAAAAAGTTCTGATTCGTAAGGTAGAAAAGGATTAAAAACTTTTCCGGTTGATTTGGTTTTATTTTCTTTTTGTTGTCGATCTTTTTCTTTACGCTGAAGATTTAAAGATATTCTCACGAGAAAATTAATCCCCGCTTGCTCGATAAATTCGTATTCCGTGGGGATAGATTGTAATGCGCCTGAAGCGATCGCACTTTGGGTTCGTTCCGTCGTTTTCTGCCATAATGTACCGGGTTCGAGCAGAAGTTTTTGAGTATTGGCTTGTCCCCTTGTCATGCAAAAAACCTCCGATGAGTTGCCACAATGCTAGATTTACCATTTAATGCGATCGCGAAAATATTAAAATTTGTAAAATCACCTTCACCTACTCCTACAATGAAATTTATCTCTTGTAATTTACAGAAACAATGACCAAAAAGATTATTAAAACTCCCGCAGCACCGGCTCCCGTCGGTCCTTATAACCAGGCGATCGCCGCAACAGGACAAATGATTTTTGTGGCGGGGCAAATTTCCCTCGATCCCGAAACAGGAGAAATTGTTGGTACAGGAGATATTGCTCAACAAACTCATCAAGTCCTGAAAAATATCGATGCAATTCTCCAAGCCGCCGAAGCCAGTTTAGAAAATGTAGTGAAAACTTCGATTTTTTTAACAAATTTAGATGATTTTGCCACGATGAATCGAGTCTATGGAGAATATTTTAACGAAGAAACAGCCCCGGCTCGTGCCACAGTGGAAGTATCTCGTTTACCTAAAGGGGTGTTAGTTGAAATTGAATGTATTGCTATTGTTTAAAAGAGAGTCAAAAATCGCACTCGCCACTCCAACAAAATTAGGGAGGGAAAGTGCGATCGATCGGGTTATTAAGCAAAGATTATTAAACAAATCAAGGGGAGAATAAAACCCTATTTATCAGCTAATCATTCTTTTTGAAATCATCGATCCAGCTTCGGATTTGTTCCGCCGCAATATCTCGGCCGCCCCAACCAAAGGCGATCGCGATCGCCACAGCAATACCGCCTAATAGCAAGCCAAAAGCCAAATTGACAATATCACTGGCAATCCCGATTTGGCGCAAGGACATCGCCGAAACGAGGGCAATGACGGCGATCCTGGCAGCATGACCGACAATGCGTGCCTGACGGTTGCCAGAACTAGAAATTAAATTAAAAGCCCAATTCGCCAAATATAAACCCACGGCGAAAATAATCATCGCCACTAAAACTTGGCCGCCAACTTGCATTGTTCCCTGGACGAACTCCGTCAGAGCAGGGATTTGCAAAATATCCACTGCTGCTAAAGTAGCAACCAGCATAATCGCAATTAACACAACTGTCCCAGCCAATTCCGAAGGGGTGCGGGTGGGAATTTTCGTTTCGGGAGTTTCCGGGGTTTCCGAAGGGGTTGCACCTTCAACATCTGCGGTCGTCGTCGCTACAATACCCGATAAACCCAACCACTGTAAAACATTATTAAAGCCAAATCCCACTAACAAACTCGTGACCAACTCGGACACATAATTGCCCCCCAAATAAGCCAAAACGAGAATTAAGGCGGCGGTAAAGACTTGAGGTAAAATAACGAGAACTTGCTCTAACATGGCGATCGCAGGTTCGGAAATCGCATCGATCTGTAAAGCATTCAGTGCCGAAATAGAAACAGGAATCAAAACCAATACATAGACAACTGTTCCTAAAACCCAAGAGAGAGAGCGTTGTTCCCCGATTCCTGTCAAGCCAAAACGAGCGCCCAAGCGATCGGCTCCCGAAGCAGCCAGTAAATTCGTAACAATCCGACGAATTACTTGCGCGATCGACCACCCCACAAAAGCAATTAAGATTCCCGCTAAAATATTAGGGAGAATTGCCAGAATTTGATTGAGTAAATCCTGAACGGGTTCGAGAGTTCCCTCTAATTGCAAGGTGCTGAGGATCGAAGGCAGAAACAGGAGAAAAATAAACCAGTAAAGAGTATTACCAATTGTGTCTGAAAGGGAAAATTGAGGGGTTGGAGTTTCTCCTACTTGCTGTCCCAAACGCTCGTCAAGATTTACCGTTCGCAATGTTCGCGTCACGATCAATTTAACCAAAGTTGCTAACAGCCAAGCCAACCCCACAAGAATTGCTGCACCGCCAATCTGAGGTAGAAAGCCCGTCACAGACTCGAGCAGAACTCGCAAGGGTTGGGAAACCTGTTGCAATTTCAAGGTTTCTAATGCGGCAATTACCGTAAAGAGAATCACTAACCAATAAGCTATCTCTGCTATCCATTGCTCAATGGGAACAGTAGAATCGCCTGGTTGACCGGTGATCCAAGAGGCAATTTTGTTGTCGATGTCAGTTCGCTTTAGCAATCCGTAAATCATTTTACGAATGATTCCCGCAACAATCCAACCCACAAGAAGGATCAAGATCGCCTGTACGAGTCCGATCGCCGACGTTCCCAAGTTTTGACCGACACTGCTTAAAATCTCTTCCACCCAAGATGGTTTTGGGGGAAGTTGTATCAGAAGGGGAACATTCTCGATCGCCAAAGTTGTTTCTAATAGAGGTGTCATAAGATATGCAATCATTTTGTTATACCTTGAGGTATACAGTAAATAACTTGAAACTTCAAACTTCGATTGGGATAAGTTGTTCTCGTCTTTCTCATCCTTAAGGAAGAGTTAGGCTGTGGGATTTGTTAATAATCAATAACGATTTACTGTTTAGAGGCGATCGCCGCATAAAAAGGGTCGGAGCCTCCCATTCCTAGCATTTGCAGAAAACTGCCCAATTCGGAGCGATGGGCGATAATTTCTGGGTCGCTAAAACCGGGAACCGACTGAAAATAACTTTGCACCAGATCGAGACGGCTGTTTTCTGTCCCTTCTCGCCAAACGGCGATCGCCTTCTCATAAAACATCCGGTTAGAAAAACTGATAATGGCGATACCACCAGGCTTTAAAATGCGATGAATTTCCGTAAATATCGCCTCGGGATATTGGATATATTGAACAGAAACGCAATTGAGAACCGCAGCAAATTCATTATCGGGGAGTGGGAATTTGGGGTTTTCATTAATATCTTGGATAAAGTAGCGATCGAGACGAGGATTTTTAGCCAATTCTTCCTCATTCATGCCGTGACCCTCAACATGGGCAAATTCCATCTCATCGGGTAGATGAGACACCCAACTGCTCATCATATCGAAAATACGGCTATTGGGTTCGAGGCGTTCTCGATAAAGATTCGTTAACCGTGCTAAAAAATACTTGTCCGCGTGGGTGACAAAACGAGGAAATGTATAAAAGAAAGTATCTTCCGTGCGATCGAGTTTGCTGCGTTGTTCTGGACTAAGCATGGGAATATCGGTTTTAGGTTGTGGGGATGTAGGATGTAACACCCACACCCCCTTCCCCTAAAATTATTACTTCTCGTAGAGCCAAGATTTCGTATGAGACTCCCAAGACACTAATTCATCTTCTGGAAACCATAACGCGATTTCTCGTTGAGCCGTTTCGATCGCATCGGAACCATGAATGAGATTTCGTCCTACATCAATGCCATAATCGCCGCGAATCGTGCCAGGATCGGAGGCTAAAGGATTGGTTGCGCCGATGATTTTGCGAGCAGAAGCAACAACGCCATCTCCTTCCCAAACCATTGCTACAACAGGGCTTGAAGTGATGAATTTCACTAATCCCGCAAAAAAAGGACGCTCTTTATGAACGTCATAATGTTGTTCTGCCAGTTCCTGAGAAACGGCAACTAATTTCATCCCAACCAAAGTGAAGCCTTTAGTTTCAAATCGCTTGACAATTTCGCCAATTAAACCGCGCTGTACGCCGTCAGGTTTAATCATAATGAAGGTGCGTTCCAATATACCCTCCCGTTCGTGAACAAATTAATACAAAGGTCAGATTAGCTTAGAACGGGGACAATAAAACAAAGAACATGAGAGCAAAACTTACATTAGATGAAACGCTTAATTGTGTCATAGCGATCGTCCAGGGGATCGTCTGAAAATTTCCTCAGGTGTTTTTCCCACTGATTGAGCCAGTCTGGTAAGGTTTCCTTTCCAGCTTGGTGTCGTTCGATTGCCCGTTGAAATTCCGTGTAAAATTGATAGAACCTTACATAGTTATCAAGATCCGCACCGCTAAGGTCGTAGCCGCACTCTTGGGCAACATTAGCAAATCCCTGACGATTTGCGGGACAAGGGGCTTTGAGTTTATTTTGAATTGATGGATCGTCACAGACTTTCTGAAAAAAGTCAAGTACCCTTTCTCGCTGAGACATTGGCCGCACACTTGTATCTGAACTAGAGTTAAATTTAATCGTAATGAAAGTCAATTGTTACATACTCGCCCATACGACGGCAAGCAATTCGATCTGGGAATTTGAAATTTATTAAGAAAAATATCAAGTTTCGATTTTTGTGGCAATATTGTGATAGGGATATGGCGAGGAAAAACCAATGGCAATATTATCTGGATTGACACGATGCGATCGCTAGAGGGGCAAAAAAATAATAAATTCTGTGCCTGTGCCTAATTCTGAGCGACAAGCGATCGCGCCGCCGTGTTTTTCTGTTACGATTTGATGTGCGATCGCTAATCCTAAACCCGTCCCTTTTCCCGTTGATTTCGTCGTAAAAAATTGCTCGAATATTCGCGGTTGAATTTCCTCCGGTATGCCTACGCCATTATCTTGAATGTGAATGCCAATAAACTTTTCTCCATTTCTCATTTCTATTGCAGTAGAAATGATTAATTGCGGTGGTTCTAGATTGTCCTTAACATTGTCTTGTTCATGCCAATATTTGGCATCGATCGCTTCGAGAGCATTCACCAGTAAATTCATAAAAACCTGATTCAATTGAGCGGGATTGCAATAAATTAATGGTAATTCTCCGTAGTTTTTATCGATTTTAATGCGTTCGCGATAGGAGTTCGCTTGCAAGCGATAAGACAATAATGTTAGTGTATTGTTCAAATCTTCATGAATATCTGAGGTTTTCCATTCGGATTCATCGAGCTTGGAAAAAGAACGCAAGGAAACCACAATACCTTTAATCCGCTCGGTTCCCGTTTTCATCGACTCCAACAAAGCGAAATAATCTTTTTTGAGAAAGGCTAAATCGATTTGTTCTCGCCAATCTGTAATCGCCTGCGGCGGATCGGGATATTGATTTTCGTATAGTTCTAAAAGATGCAACATATCTTGATGATATTGAGCGGCGTGTTTGAGATTGCCATAGATAAAATTAATGGGATTGTTAACTTCATGGGCAATTCCCGCAACCAACTCGCCTAATGTCGAGAGTTTGGATTCTTGGATTAATTGTAGTTGTGCTTTTTTGAGATTGATGTGAACTTGAATTCGTGCCAAAAGTTCGGCACAATCGAAAGGTTTGGTAATATAATCGACTCCCCCGATTTGCAGCCCCTTGACTTTATTGATGGTATCCGAGAGCGCCGTGATAAAAATAACGGGAATGTGTTGGGTATTGGGAGCAGCTTTGAGACGGCGACAGGTTTCAAAACCATCGATACCGGGCATTTGGATATCCAGAAGAACTAAATCGGGTTGATAGCGTTGCAAGCGTTTGAGAGCGCGTTCGCCATCAATAGCCGTCGCAACGGTGTATCCCGCATTGCGTAAGGTTTCGCCAATCACTTGTAAATTGGCGGGGGTATCGTCAACGGCTAAAATTTGTCCCTTATTTGACATTGTCGTTCTCCGGGTTTAAGTTCGCTCGGTTTAAATGTTGTTGCAATAACTCTTCAATTTCTTCTATTTTAAACTCTCGGGCAAGTTCGAGAAGAGGAGTGGCAAACTTTTGATAGCGACTATCCCACTGGGCAATTTTATCGCAAATTCCATCGGAATCGGCTTGACAGGCGATCTCCAGCAACGCTTCAAGTTCTTCAACGGGAGGAACGGACATATCATTCCTTTCTGCCCCTTGTCCATTTTCGTCTGATTCTTCCCGTTCTTCGTAAAGCCATTCCAAATCCAGACATTCGGAAATAATCGCAAATAGCTCTTTCGCATCGACAGGTTTAGCTAAGAAGTGATCGCCGCCTCCGTCAAAAGCCTTTTGTTGGTCGGCTTGGGATACAGATGCGGAAGAAACCACAATCTGATAATGTTGTAAATCCGACTCAGTGCGAATGCGTTGAATGAATTCAAAGCCATCCATTACGGGCATTGCTAGGTCAGTAATGACTAAATCTGGCTGGTGCTCCCGCAGGACTTTTAACCCCTCTTCCCCATTTTCTGCCTCAAAGGTTTTTAGTCCAAGGGGTTCGAGGAGGTTGGAGACCACGGCGCGATTTTCCCAACGGTCATCGACAATCAGGATGATACGGCGTTCTCCTTCATAGCCGATAATGCGATCGCTTCCTTCCATCTCTCTCTGTTGTTTTACCCAATCTTTGACTAAAGGGAGTTTAAGAGTGAAAGAAAACTCACTCCCTTGACCCATTTCGCTTTTAACTTCGATCTCTCCTCCCATAAGATTGACAATACGTTGAGAGATAGCCAGTCCCAATCCAGTACCTTCAGATTGTTTTTGTACATCACCTAACTGCTCGAAGGCTTCAAATAGTTTGGCTATATCTTCTTTAGCGATCCCCACTCCCGTATCTCTTGCTTGAAAGAGCAACATTGCCTCGGTTTCAGATAAATCTACCACGTCTACCGAGAAGATTACTGAGCCGCGATCGGTAAATTTGATGGCATTTCCCAGCAGATTGAGCAAAACCTGTCGCAGTCGCTTTTCATCAGCAGACACCCCGACTGGGAGACGAGAACTGGTTTGATAGATAAATTTCAGTCCTTTGACTTCGGCGCGGACTTTGCACATTTCCACGACACTTTGCAACAAAGAGGGCAAATGCAGGGGTTTCTGCACTAACTCTAGTTTGCGTGCTTCGATTTTCGAGAGGTCTAAAACATCATTAATCAGACCGAGTAAGTGAGTTCCGCATTGATGAATGATGTTGATTCCATCTCGTTGTTTTTGGGTGGGGAGTTCGGTGCGTGCTAAAATTTGGGCATAGCCGAGAATACCGTTGAGGGGCGTTCGTAGTTCGTGACTCATACTGGCGAGAAAGTCGCTTTTCGCTTCGTTAGCATAATCAGCTTGTTCTTTGGCCAGAGCAAGTTCAGATGTACGTTCTTGCACTTTCTGCTCGAGGGTTGTAAAAGAAGTCTGTAACTGTTTGGCCATACTATTGAATGCTAGAGCCAGTTGACCCACTTCGTCAGTTCGATTGAGGGATACCGTTTGTTCCCATTGTCCGGCTGCTATGTTTTGTGCGGCCAAGCTCAGTTTGAGCAGGGGTTTTGTGACCCAACGCGCTGTTAAAATTCCGACTCCTGCTGCGATCGCTAAGGCCAGCAGACATAACAATATCGTAATCCGTCTCTGAGCATTGATCTCTGCCATGAAATCTGATTCAGGCACGGTAATAAAGATCAACCAATCAATTCCACGTTCATCCTGAAAAGGAATCACTTGAGCAAACTGTTTTTGCTTCTCGAGAACAAAGTTGAAGTTCTGAACTGTTTGCATCTCCTCAAAATTGACAATCTGAGTTTGTGCTTCTACAAAAGCAGTACGAATCAAAGGGGAGGAACTATCGATCGCCATTGATAAACTACTATCATCCGTTGAATCTGACAAAGAACTCGAAAGGACTTCTCCCGTGCGTTGAGTAATAAAAATTTCCCCAGACTGACCGATCGCGAGACTTTCGAGCAGTTTGGCAAATTCTTCAAAGAACAATATATCTGCACTTAAAACTCCTAAAAGTTTCCCTTGTTTATCGTATACGGGAAGAACTGCCGAACAGATGGGGGTTTTAAGAGCAAATTCACTATAAATTTCACTCCAAACGGCTTTTTTGGCCTCAACTGCCGCTTTATACCAAGGCCGAACTGTTGCATCAAAAGGGCCGAAATTTTCGACGAGGGTTGTGGGTTTGTCAAACGGGTCAAGGTTATAAATCAGGTAATCATTTTTAACAAAACCGGGGGTTAGCGCAAGTCTTGATTTCTGGTTGTGAAACTGTTCGGCAACGATTATTCCCCCTTGAGGATTGCCCAAATACACATAAACAATATTGGGAAACTGTCGAACTTGTTGGAGAAAATGACGACCGAGCATTTCTAGATCGTCGATTTGCAGTAAACCCAAATTAATCAGATTGAGATTGGTTTGATTAATTTGATGGGGAATGTCTAATTTGGCTTGGAGATTATCTTGGATGCGATCGCCTACTTCACCCATTAATTGATTGGCCAGTGCTTCTACTGCTTTTTGACCATTACGGACAGCCAGCCAACCCGTTACCCCCACGGCTGCAAAAATTTGCAGGACAAACGGAATCACTAATACTAGAAATAAGGATGAATGCTGTTGCTTCTGATTGAACTTTTTCAAGGAAGTTGGCTTATTTGAATGACTTAGATTCATGAGAAAAGTATCCTCAAAGTTAGTTGGAATTTGATAGACTGCATTCCGATAATTCACTAATCATACAAAGAAAATATCCATTAATTCTCTAGGTTAAATGTTGTTGCAATAACTCTTCAATTTCTTCTATTTTAAACTCTCGGGCAAGTTCGAGAAGAGGAGTAGCAAACTTTTGATAGCGACTATCCCACTGGGCAATTTTATCGCAGATTTCATCCGGATCGGCTCGGTGGGCGATCGCGAGTAGGGCTTCGAGGTCTTTGGTGGGAGGAATGGGTATATCGTCCTTGTTTGTCCCGCGTCCATTCCCGTCCGATGCCGATGCTTCTCGCTCTTTGTAAAGCCATTCTAAATCCAGACAGTCCGCGAGTAGGGCAAAAAGAGCTTTAGCATCGACGGGTTTGGCCAAGAAGCGATCGCCGCCACCATCGAGGGATTTTTGTTGGTCGGCTTGGGATACGGATGCAGAGGAAACCACGATCTTATAATGTTGTAAGTCTTCCGCCGCGCGAATGCGTTTAATGAATTCAAAGCCATCCATCACAGGCATTGCGAGGTCAGTAATCACTAAATCCGGTTGCCGCCCCCGCAGGATTTTTAACCCTTCTTCCCCATTTTCTGCCTCAACGACCGTTAATCCAAGGGGTTCGAGGAGGTTGGAGACAACGGCGCGATTTTCCCAACGGTCATCGACGATCGCGATAGTACGGCGTTCTCCTTCATAGCCGATCATGCGATCGCTGTCTTGGAGTCCGCCTTGTTGTTGCGCCCAATCATCCACCAAGGGAAGTTCGAGGGTGAAGAAGAACTCGCTACCTCGACCCAGTTCGCTTTTAACTTCGATCTCGCCTCCCATGAAGCTGACAATGCGTTGAGAGATGGCCAGTCCCAGTCCCGTCCCTTCTCCTTGTTTTTGGACATCCCCCACCTGCTCGAAGGCTTCAAACAGTTTCGCGATATCTTCTTTGGCGATCCCCACCCCCGTATCCCTTGCTTGAAAGAGTAGCGTTGCCTTCGTCTCGGATAAATCCACCACATCCACCGAGAGTGTCACCGAACCGCGATCGGTAAATTTGATAGCATTCCCGAGCAGATTGAGCAAGACCTGTCGCAGTCGCTTTTCGTCGGCAGACACGCCTTCGGGAAGGCGAGAACTCCCTTGATAGATAAATTCCAGTCCTTTCGCTTCGGCACGGACTTTGCACATTTCCACCACGCTTTGCAACAAGGAGGGGAGATGAAGGGGTTTCGGCACTAACTCCAATTTGCGAGCTTCAATTTTAGAGAGATCCAAGACATCATTAATCAAGCCGAGCAAGTGGGTGCCGCATTGGTGAATGATATTGACCCCATCGCGCTGTTTTTTGGTAGGGAGTTGGGTGCGAGCCAAAATTTGCGCGTAGCCGAGAATGCCGTTGAGGGGCGTTCGCAGTTCGTGGCTCATGCTGGCGAAAAAGTCACTCTTGGCGCGATCGGCTTCTTCGGCAATTTCTTTGGCTTGCTGTAATTCTACCGTGCGTTCGGCGACGCGATCTTCGAGTTCGGTGAAGGAAGATTTGAGTTGCGCCGCCATTTGGTTGAACGATCGCCCTAACTTTTCCAGTTCGTCAATGCCTCCCACCTCAACGTTGCGATTGAGTTCTCCTTTGGAGATCGCTTCGCTGGCTTCCTGTAGTTCGAGAATGGGTCGGGTAATCCAACGCGAGGTATACAGTCCCAAAATGATCGCAACGCCTAAAGCCGCCAGACAGAGCAGAATGGTGGTGCGGGTATTGGCATTAATTTGGGCGGTAAAGTCCGATTCTGGAATGGCAACGACAACCAACCAATCTAACCCGTATTCGTCCTGCCAGGGCTTGACGGCGACGTAATGGCGTTCTCCATCAATAGTAAGGTCGAAATCTCCTGCGGTTTTAATCGATGGGAGTTCTCCAAAATGCTGCTTCATTCCCTCAGCGATCGCCCCCAGGACTGGCTCGGGATAATCGAAAACGCTATAGCGCTCGTATTTCTCATTCACGATGGACTGTTTGTTAGAACTGCCGATCAAAAGACCATCTCGCTCGAGGACGAAGAGTTGAGCGGAGGGACTGAGTTCGATTTCCTGTAAGAACTTGCTGACATCGGCAAGGAGCAAGTCGATATTCATCACTCCAAGCAGTTCGCGATCGCCGCCAAACAACGGTACGCCAACGGAAATGGGGATATAACCTTCAAAGTCTTCCAAGACAAAAACATCGCTCCAAACCGTTTTGCCGGCTTTGGCTGCATCGATATACACGCCAGCCGTTTTGGGATCGAAGTCTGTCACATCGAGAAGTTCTACCATATTGCCCTGTTCATCGGCACGATGGGTATAGTCTTTAATATCCCCCCCGGATGTTGTGTAATAACGATATCGTAGCCTTTGAACCAGCGCCCTGCCCCCGCTCCCGTGTTATCTTGCAGGTAATAACCCGTAAAGCTAAACTGCGGGAACACTTGTGATTGTTTCCAAAAATAGCGTCCGGTGCTTTCGATATCCCTCAGATCGAGCAATCCTCGTTCGATGGCATCCAAATTCAGTTGTAGGATTTGATGGGGCAAAGCTAAATAGCTGTCGAGGCGGCGATCGACGCGGGAGACTGCTTCTCTTTGCAGGCGTTTGGCAAGGTCGTTGACGGCTTTTTGACCATTGCGAAGGGAGAGGTAGCCCGTTAGTCCAACTGCTGCGAAAATTTGTAACACGAATGGAATAACCAGTACCAATCGCAAAGGTACGCGATGGATAAATCGGTTAAGCAAGGGAGGAGAATGCGAACTTTCAGATAGTTTCTTCACCGACATTAATTAAAAATTAAAAGTGTTTGGTTTTGGCGTTGCAATCGTGTGCGCTAAGATCCTAGCAAAAAAATTTGCACTTGCCAAAGTTGCGTTTCGGGGGATACTATAAAATTCAGTATATATGCGGCTTGGGAACAGAGGAGATTGAGGATTTCGGCGCGATCGCTTGTAAAGGCTCCAGCACATTGATTATTTTCTAGATAAAGAATCCCAATCAGTTGACCGCGAGCAACTAAGGGGAGACATAAAACCGATTGAGGTTGATGCTTTTGGATGTAAATATCTCCCCCATAAACAGTTTCCTGCCTGGCATTTTCCAATAGTAATAGTTTGCGGCGGCGCTTGACTTGATTAATGATGCTCAACGGTACAGCATTACTGGTTTCCACTGGTATCGGATTCATGGGGAGGCTACCTTCTGTTGTCCCTCGGGCATTGAGCATTAAAACTTGCTCTTGGAAGAGCATCAATGCCACCGTTTCGGCCCCCGCATTTTCCCGAACAACCTGCATTAAATTGGCGATCGCTCCCTCCAGTTCGATTTCTTCGGAAAGCAGCCGAGAGGCTTTCATTAATGAGGCTAAGTCTAATATTTCTCCGACTCCCGTGGTCGTTTGGGAAATTGTTCCCATTGTGGGAGTCGCAAAGGTGCTACTCGCAGTCAAGCCCAGTTTTTTCTGTTCGAGAATAGGGGAGAGGAGTTGAGGATAACGGGTTTCTAAGTCTTCAACCTTGGCTTTTGCTCCCCAACGTGCGTAACCGTAGTACGCTTCCTGCATATATAAGCCCGCTATTTTCTCTTTCCCGTTCGGACTTCGGTGTTGCTCAGTCGAGGGTTGAGCGCAGTCGAAACCCCAGTCTAGGTAGAATTTGGCAGCCAGTTCATTGGCCAAGGCTTCTTCTTGGATGTATTCATTGACTTTTGCTCCGGCTATGGCGCGATCGTAAAGTTCCATAGCCTCTAATTTTTGTCCAAGAACTCGACATTTTTCCGCCTCCACTAAGTCAACTTTATGTTGATGATTCATTGGGGCATAATGCGCCCAATGTTGTTGCAATTTGGTTTGGTTTTGGTCTACCTTTTCCAATCCATCTAATGTTGGCTCTGACTGCAAATTTAAAGAAGCTAAAATAATCAAAGAATCGTAGAAATAAAACCCAGGTTCTGCCACAGTTCCTAGACCAGCCATAAAATAACGTTCAACCTCAACAGCATAGTTTTTCGCAGTCTCAAATTCCTCGAATAAGTAGCACAGCATTAACTTATAGGACGAAAAAATATAGAGTCCAAATAAGTCGCGAGATTCAAGGAGTTGGGGTAGCAATTCTGTTTCTTTAAAAGCCTCTCCAGACAACAAAGTAGGCTGTTCACTCCTGCCGAGTAAATTTAAAATTCCTTGCCAATAAATCCGACAGTAATTAGCCGTTGTCAATTGCTTGAATTGCAGTAATCCATTATAATAAGCACGGGTTTCTTTTTCCAATGTTATTAAAGGCTGACCGCACCAAAAAGAACTGAGACAAAAGTTATGAGCATTATGTCCGGCCATGTCCCGATCGCCAACTGCGAGTGCCGTTGTATATCCTTCTTGCAGAAGGGACAAACAGTCTTTCACAGGGGATTTGCGATATAAAATAAATATCCCCATGATGGCTAAAACTGCCGGTTTAACTGCTTTAGCCTCTGGTTGGGACACGATTTGGAGTGCCAACTGACCGAACTTTACCCCAGCATCCACATCTTGCAAAGGGTTACAAGCAATAAAACCATAACCAACATAGCAAAAAGCGGAAGCCGGGGTATTACCGTATTGAATGGATATTTTGACCGACAAAGCAATTAGTAATGGATGCAAAGGAGATCCTACAAAATAAGCGGCTGGCGTGATACTATTAGCAATCTGGATAATAGAAATTTTTTCCTCATCCGTTGCGATCGGGAGGTTTACCAAGTCTTCAATATCGCGATCGCCAATTAAGTTAACAATCTCAGCAATAGCCTGCTGAATATCGTTAGGGGTAGGAGTTTCAGGAAAGGTGACTCCCAATTGTTGCAAAAGTTCTTGAGCAATGGCAATAGCTTCAGTTAAATTGTTTTGGGCGAAATTAGACTGAATTTTAATCCGATAAGCATTGACTTGTTCGAGTAATGAATGAGCCTGTTTGATGACTGTTTCCACAAACTGTGCCATTGCTTCAAAGTCACCACAGAGTAAAGCCAATTCAGCCGCTAAATCATGAAATGCAAGCGCCATTTCATATTGCCGTAGCCAAGCCTCTTCTCCAAGTAAGAATAACCCCCTGCTGGCATAGTCAAAACCTGCTTGATAAGCGGTAGCATTTCTGGCTTTACGACAAGCAATGAGATTCAATTGGGCGAATTCGTCTCGTTCTGTTTGTTCGGTAATTAATGCCGTTCCATAATTTAATTGATTGACTAGAGTAAAGATACGCTCTTCTTGGGATTCTGGTGATATCCTTTGCAGCAGGAGTTGTCCGATTTGATAATGGGCAATGGCACGTTCAGCTTCAGGAATGAGGCAATAAGCAGCTTGTTGAACGCGATCGTGGAGGAATTTATATTGGGGTAATTGGGAATGGGTCAGAGGGAATTGGGAGTGAGTGTTGGGGTTGCTTTCTTGATAAAACTTATAGGCTTGGCTTTGAGGTAAAATCAAGCCTTCTTTTAATGCTTCCCATAAATCCATCGCCGTTGCTTCGGGAGATTTATCGCTGACAATAGCTAAGGTTTCTAAATCAAATTGATTGCCAATACAAGCCGCTAGTTTTAGCACTTCTTGGGTTTCTTTTGACAATTTTTGCAAGCGTCCTGCCATGAATTCAACCACATCATCCGTCAGTGCCAATTCTCGCACCTGCGCCAGATCGCATTGCCAGTATCTCGCCTCAATATTGAACTCAATCAAACCATCCTCGTGTAATCCTTTCAGAAATTGAGTGGCAAAAAAGGGATTTCCTTGGGTTTTCTGAAAGATTAAATCAGTCAACGGTTGGGCGAGGTTTAAATCGCAACTGAGGGTATCACTTACCCATTGATTAAGATCGAGTTTTCCTAAAGGTTGCAAAACAATTTCTTCGAGAATTGCTTGTTTCTTTTTGATCTCTTCTAGGGTTAATATCAGGGGATGGGCGGGAAAGACTTCATTATCTCGATAAGCGCCGATAGTGAGGAGATATTGACTATCTGACTCACTCATTAAAACTTGAATTAACTTTAAAGAAGCTGCATCTGCCCATTGTAAATCATCTAGGAAAATTGTGAGGGGGTGTTCTTTGGTCGCGAAGATGCTGACAAATTTTTCAAACAACAAATTAAAGCGATTTTGTGCTGCATTCCCTGACAATTCTGGAACAGGTGGTTGTTCTCCGATAATGTTTTCGAGTTCCGGAATAACTTGAATAATAACTTGTCCACTTTCTCCCAAAGCGGTGAGAATTTTATCTTTCCATCGTTGTAATTGTAGGTCGTTTTCGCCTAATAGTTGCCCCATTAAATCTCGAAAGGCTTGCACAAAGGCAGAAAAGGGAATATCGCGGTTGAATTGGTCGAATTTTCCTTTGATAAAGTAGCCTCGTTTGGCAACGATCGGTTTATGCACTTCGTTGACGACGGCGGTTTTTCCTACCCCGGAATAGCCCGCAACGAGGAACATTTCGCTTTTTCCTTGACTCACTCGATGGAACGCATCGAGTAGGCTTTGGACTTCTTTTTCTCGTCCGTAGAGTTTTTCTGGGATGAGAAAGCGATCGCAGATATCCTGCTCTCCTAAAATAAAGGGTTTAATTTCTCCAGTTTCTTGCCATTGAGAAAGACATTTTTCGAGATCGCATTTCAATCCCAAAGCACTCTGGTAGCGATCTTCTGCATTCTTCGCCATCAGTTTCATCACGATATCCGAAAGCACTTCTGGAATTAGATTACTGGTGACAGGTACGGGTATTTTCGCAATGTGACAGTGAATTAATTCCATCGGATCGTCACTTGTAAAAGGCAGCTTTCCCGTTAAGAGTTGGTAAAAGGTGACACCGAGGGAATAAAAATCACTGCGATAGTCAACTCCTCGGTTCATGCGTCCGGTTTGTTCCGGAGAAATATAAGCGAGGGTTCCTTCTAAAACATTGGGTATTTGTAGGGTTTGGGTTTCTTTGGGTAATAATGAGGAAATACTGAAATCAATAATTTTAACTTGTTTAGTTTGCGGATGAATCAGTATATTTGCGGGTTTGATATCTTTATGAATAAGACGATTTTGATGCAGGTTATGAAGAATTTCCGCGAGTTGAATGGCAATCGGGAGAAACTCGACAACGGTATAATTATCCTCTTTGGCTTCCTGTAAAGCCATTCCCTCAAAATCTTCCATAATGAGGAGGTGGCGGTTCTCGTAGCGTTCTAGGGCATAGGGTTTGATGATGCCTTCAATGTTGAGATTACGGGTGATGGCATACTGGTTGCGAAACTGAACTAATTCGTGAAAGGAAGGATATTCATTTCGCATTAGTTTCAGAATGACGGGTTTGGCATCGTCATTGCACTGTCCGCGATAGACGAGGGTGCGATCGCTTTCGTGGATAAGTTCTTCGAGGTGATAGTTCAAAAGTTGAGGAAAACTAACCGACATCATGGCTTTTTTCTTGAAAAATCTGAGGATGTATATTTAATTTTAAACAAAGCATTGTGAAAAACTTGTGAGATTCTTCTTCTCAGTAACAAATTGAAACAAAAAAAAGTTAAGTTTTATGAAGCAAAACTTAATTCAAAATGTTAAAAGCAATTAAGCAAATTGTTAGTAACTCTTAATGCAAAGGTAGGGAAATTATAAATTCTGTTCCCTGAACGAGTTTCGAGTGACATTTGGTCGAACCGCCATGCTTTTCAGTGATGATCTGGTGCGCGATCGCCATGTCCAAACCCGTCCCTTTCCCCACATTTTTAGTCGTGAATCCTTGCTCAAATATTTGCTCTTTCACGTCCTCGCTCATGCCCATACCATTATCAGTAATACGGACAATTACACTCTTTTTATCTTCGCTTAATTCAGTGGCGATGGTAATGCAATTGGGATGCTTTTCTATCTCAACAAAAGTTTTGGCGTTGGCGAATGCGATCGCAGCCCGTTTGCATGGATGCAATTAGTTTCGGAAAGTCTTCGGCAATAAAATCTAAATCGGCATTGCTGTAGTATGAAACTTCAAACTGTAAATTGCAAATTAATATTATGTCGATCGCATCACGAAGTTTACAAAAGCTCCTCCGGGAGAATATATCAGGGGAGAAACCCCTCAGTGTTGACCCCGAACAGTCTAGGGAACTAGCTGAAGACTTGTTGGCGCTCCTCGAGCCTCTCGCTGGCGCAAAGCGGAATAATAATTGTCACCATTACAGTCGTTTCCGAGGGGGGTCAAACACAGACCAGCCCCCCAGCAACGACCTCTGTTGCTGTATTCTGCTCGAAGAACCAGGCGATCGCTGGTATCGAAATGAAACCCATTTACATTTGCTCAGGAGTCCAGAGCAACAGCTTTGGGTAGACTTAGGGTACGAGCGATCGCCCGCCCCCGTTTCAGATATTAGTGAGGTGGTTGCCCTAGTCCACGCATTTTTTCACAGGGTCGATCGGCAAAAAGCTCAGGCTGCCAAGCGCCAAAAACAGAAAGATTTGAAAGTGCAAGCTATCTTGGCTCAGGTGCGTAAAATTGCTAAGGAAGATCGATTTGACTTTGCCACCGAAGTTGATACCGTGAAGCTCAAGCTGATTATTCGTCTGTCTGAAGACGGCGACTACTTTGCGATTTTGATTCCCTTTAGCCAGTTCAAGGACGTGCTACCCAAATTGCGAACTGCAATTCGGGCTCTGCGCGAAACTTACGACACTGGTGTTCGCTTTAAAACCAATCTCAAGCGGGGCTATGGCCGTTCTAACTGGATTCGTCATGAGGATTTGTAGAATAGACTCTCCAATAATTCAGAAAAACCCAGTTAAGTTCGTGGTGCAGCAGGTGCAACCAGCCTTGGGAACGGTTGGAAAAGCTGTGGGGCGATCGCAGCTTCTACAGCCCTAGCCCAGAGCATTTCCATTTTTATTGATCACATAAAATATATAACTTATGCGACTCAACCAAAGATACTAAAATATTCCGGTGCAGAGGGATTGTTAGACAGTGAACTATCATGTCAATTATTGCTTTGTGATTAGAACTGGTGTCAGATGTTCAGGTATAGCCTGCATTCTAATTTGAATACATCCAAATTTATATGACTCCTCAATTGTCCGTCCTGCTCCTAGTGCTTGATAAAAGCCTATCGTAAAAGCAATAGCTGCTTTATCTCCGATCTCTTGGTTCATTCCTACAACATAGTCAATATGTTGGGCGATTGCTTGTGCCTGAGCTTCAGAGTAACAAGCATTAAGTAAAACACAATTTACTTGACTAGAAAATTGCTCAAACAATGCTGCTAGGGCATCAGGCTGAACTAATTGAGTTAAACCTGTTTGATCTTCAAAGCACAATGACCCTTTAGAAGTACCATGCCCTGAGAAATGAATGATCTGCGGCTGTATATCTAACAAGGCTTGAGTTAAATCTGCTGGTCGTAAAGATAGTTGCGGTAGCTCCAATTTAACTTTTTCGCGCAGTTGACTAATTCTAATCTTTTCCTGAATTTCACGAAATTCCTGCCCCAAACGTAAACGAGAAGCATCAGTAGGATCAGCCGCAGCAAATAAGATCGAAGTTGATGTCATATTTTTACCCCCTAGAGGATGTGATGATACACTCTTTTCTATAGCATTAGTTATAGTTCTCTTCAAATGATCGCCTACTTTATCATACGGAATGATGTTCTGACTGCAAAAAATTTCTGACAATGTGTCTGTCAGCCTTCGTGTATCATCCATTTCTATACAGGTTTCAATGACATACTTCATTTTGTTTGGGAAGCCATTGAAAGATTTACAAGTAAACCCAGCAAAAAATATTGGTTCAAGATCAGATTGCGTATCTAAAGAAAAGAAAACAAATGTTGGATCAAGTTTGACAGGAATACCCATTGATTTGAATTCATTTCTCATGTATCTCCAGTGTTCATCCGGTATTATGTTTCCTGCGTCTATGAGAGGCGTAAAGATATGAAAGCTGCGACCACTGAAAGATGAAATTTGATTGTGATTGCCTTTAAAATACTCAACAAATTCGTTATCCATTGAGGAGAAGAATGAAATCATAAACTTCGAGTCTTCAAGGCTCAAACTTTCCGCGCTCATAAACTTTACAACATCATCAATCCATTTCTCTGTTGGGTGAATATGCCACATAGTAAGCCTTTAATTTAGCCTCAAGAAAAACTATCTAGAATATTTATTAACCTTTCTGTCTAACACCCCCATACGGCGGATTAGGTAGAAATATTTCAGTCTGATCCCCCAATTTGGGGTGATTAGCTGGAATTAATTCAGTATAACCAACTTTTCTAGGAGCGATCGCCCATCCCATTGTAATGAAGGTCAATATCCAACAGGGACACCCTCAAAGCCATAGTGCGCGATCGCTCACCCCCGTTTCAGATATACTGATTACAAAAACACCAGTTAAGTTAAAAGCTGCTGGAGTAGAGCAATGCTAAAACCTTCAATTCTTGACCCTGCCGCCAGTTACAGCTTTAGCCAATATGCCGCCCTACCCTTTGACATCGCCGATATTCTAGCTGAATTCGGGGTGGCGTTCCAATCGGCTTCTCTCCAACTCCCAGAACAGCAGCCCCTAGACCCCACCCCACTGATCCATGAGTTGACGGAAAATTTGGCGTTAGTGGATCCCACCTCAGAAATTGCCCGTCGAGAATCGCTCATTTTTCCAGTGCTGAAAACCGTATGCAAGTTTATCCAATCGCCTCTCAAGATTGAGTATTCGATCCAAGTTAGCAACCAACTCAAGGGCAATGTGGATTACTTTATTCCCGCGCCTCAAAACTTCGTCATTATTGAAGCGAAAAATGCCGATCTTGGCAAAGGATTTACTCAACTGGCGGTGGAACTGATTGCCCTAGATCGGTGGATTCAAACTCCTGTAGATTGTTTCTACGGAGCAGTGACTACAGGAGATACTTGGAAATTTGGTCTGTTCCATCGCCAGCAAAAGTTGATTCAAAAAGACATCAATACCTACGGTGTACCCAACGATCTGGCCAAAGTTCTCGCGATTCTGTTTGGTATTACGCTACAAACCCCCAGTACAAATTGCATAACAGAGGAAAATATTGTCAAGGTAGAAGAATAAAGGTAGAAGAAAATGATTCGTATTGATGCCCGCGAACTTTATCAAGTTCTAGAACTAACCCCACCAGAGCAAAATATCCTCTTAGTGGGCAAGCATGGTATTGGCAAATCGGAAATGATTAGCCATTTCTACCGTCAGCGTCAGAACCTACCCGTCATCCCCTTCTTTTTGGGTCAGATGAGCGATCCGGGGGATTTGATTGGCTTGCTCCATAAAGATGAGACAACGGGGCGATCGGTGTTTTTACCTCCCTACTGGTGGCCCGATCGCGATCGCCCGGTGGTACTCTTCCTCGATGAGCTTAACCGGGCCCGACCGGAGATTTTACAGGCAGTTCAAGACCTGACTCTCAACAAAACCCTAGCTGGTAAATCTCTACCCCCTGGCAGTATTGTCATTGCTGCGGTGAATGGAGGGGAAGAATATCAACTAACGGAGCTAGATCCGGCTCTAGTGTCGCGGTTCAATGTCTATGAGTTTGTGCCGACGGTGGAAGATTGGCTGCTTTGGGCTGCCAAGCAGGATATCGATTCGCGGGTGCTGACATTTATCCAACAGCATCCAGAGTATCTCGATGGGGATAATCCCGATGCGGATACGGCGATCGCCACTGCTGGACTGATCAAAACCCCCGATCGCCGTGCTTGGGTCAAAGTTGCGGATTTTCTTCGCAACCATAAGCAGGACGATCCCCCCCTGCCCCCCCTTAATAAGGGGGGAGTTAAGAAGGACGCTCCCCCCCCGCCCCCCCTTAATAAGGCAGGAGGTGAGTTGGAGGATATTCACTTCAAACTAATTGCCGGGATGGTGGGGACTCGTGCCAGTATCGCCTTTCGCCAAAGCCTCGCTAACCAACGGGGTCTGAGTCCCGAGCAACTCCTCCTGCAATATTCTAAGCATTCCAAACATCTCAAAGACTTGGAGATTCAGGACTTTGCCAGTTTGAACGAACGGGTGTTACTCTGGCTGAATGCCGGACATTGCCCGGAAAATAAAGCGGATAATGCCCGCAAGAATCTGTTGAAATATCTCCAATATCTCCAGAAAGCCAAACAACAGGAGGCGATCGCCCATTTTTCCTCTCTGGTTCAAGGTCCCAAGTTTAGCGATGCTATGGGGTTTGTTGCTGAATCGATGGATCTGATTGATTTCCTGTCGGAGTATTTGGAGGCGATCGAGGTGTAAACCCGAAAATCTTTCTCTCGTGCTAATCTTGTAGAAGTTTCATTCAATACCCATCCGGCGATTTTTCAATACCCGCCAAACCCTTTGTTGTCTTAATCTCTCATCCCAAATAACTATGATTGCAACTCTAACCAAACCCCTATCGTTCGATGAATTTGTGGACTGGTATCCGGAAAACGCGATCGATAAATACGAACTACGCAATGGAGCGATCGTCAAAATGCCTTTAGGAACTGGAGAACATTCTAGTATTATCGGTTTTTTAACCATAAAACTTGGAATTCAAATCGAGAATTACGAATTACCTTACGGAATTCCAGGGGATTGCTTGCTCAAACCGATCGATGACAAATCCGGCTACCAACCTGACATTATTGTTCTCAATAAAGCGCAACTGGCTGAGGAACTCCGTTGGCAGAAAGAATCGATTATTACCCAGGGGAATTCTGTAGGACTGGCGATCGAGGTTGTCAGTACAAACTGGCAAGATGATTATCTCAGGAAGGTCGGGGAATACGAACTGATGGGGATACCCGAATACTGGATTGTGGATTATCTGGGTTTAGGGGGTCGGCGGTTTATCGGCAATCCCAAACAACCGACTCTCTCTGTTTACCAACTGGTGGATGGGGAGTATCAGGTAACGCTGTTTACGGGAAACGAGAGGATTGAGTCTTTGGCTTTCCCGGAATTGCAACTGAGCGCCGCAGAGATTTTTGCAGCCAAAACTATTTAACTGCGAGATGAAGATAAAACCGATCGCCCGTCACCGCATTGCTCGGATTGTGGAAAAGTGGCTGCTGGTCGAGCCATTGTTGCTGGCCGTCTGGACGAGTCACGCTTTGGTCTCGGAGCCACGCATTCAAACCATTCGCGTGCAACGAGGTCGGATTGAGTACAATCCGGATTTTATCGGGCAGTTGAGCGATCGCCACCTAGAAGCCACCCTGCGCTTTGAGGCATTACGGATTCTCCTCAAACACCCCTACAGTCGCCGCCAAGCGCACTCGGCAATTAGCTATGCTGCCAGTAATTTAACGCTTCAGGAATATCTGCAAACGGATTTACCGTTTCCTCGGGCGCGGGATGTTTTTGGCGATACGTGCTCCGCACAGGCAAGCCAACGCGCCTATGACCAACAATTCTTTGAGTTCTACTACCACAAGCTACTCGACCAACAGCCAGACATTACAATAGCATCCGGCGTAGGGACAGCAGGGACGGGTACAGCCTCAGATGTAGAAGGGTTTGGAGCGTCTGGAGAGGGTCAATCTGACTCGTCCGATGGGGAATCCGAGCCAACTGCAAACTCTAGCGATCGCCCCTCGGATCTCCTAGAAGTCTATACCGACGCAAACCTGAGCGGTGTGGAAAATACCGACCAATGGGATCGAGATGAATTGTTGAGCGATCGTCTGGACGATCTGGTGAGAATGGCACAAGCCAATGACAGTTGGGGCAGCATTGGGGGCAAGTTGCGGGAACAAATCTTGGCGAATCTGCACCCGAAGCTGGACTATCGGGCAGTTTTACGCAAGTTTCGCACCTCTATCCTCAGCCAACAGCGACGACTCACTCGGATGAAACCGAATCGCCGCTATGGGTTCGCCTATATGGGCAGTCGTCGTGACTTTACTACCCGGTTGCTGTTTGCCATTGATGTGAGCGGCTCTATGGGAACCAAAGAACTACAGCAGGGGTTTTCCGTGGTGAATCGCTTTTTTAATTACGGTGTGCCGGCGATCGATGTGATTCAATTTGATACTGAGATTACCACCGATGTGATGACGTTCCGCCGTGCTAAAAGTGAGGTGAAGTTAACGGGACGAGGCGGGACGAATTTTGACCCTGTTTTGGCGTATCTGGACGAACATAGGGAGTATGATGGCCTGATTATTTACACGGATGGTTATGCCCCCAGTCCTAAGCCACCTCAGAATCGGCGTACTCGCATTCTGTGGTTGTTTGTGAGTGAGAAGAATTACCGGAGTTGTTATCCTAAGTTACAGCATTTAGGGCAGGGGGCTTATATTAAGCCCACATTCCGCAGTTTCTAATGTAGCACAGATGTAACATTAGAAACTGCGGAATTGTTGAGGACAGAAAAGAACCTACATGACAGGATGTAGAGGAGTAGAGTAAATTGAAGTGGGTTAAAGTTTATCTTGTGGCATTTATCGATACACTTACTCCTGTTGAACCAAAGCCCCCCGATCCTCTTTTTGTGTCAGTTAGTTGACTAACTTCTTGAATTTTAACGCGAATTATTGGGACAATAACCATTTGAGCAATTTTCATTCCTCGACTAACTCGAAAAGTGTCTTTGCCATGATTGATCAAAATAACACCAATCTCACCTCTATATCCTTCATCAATTGTTCCGGGAGTATTAAGAATTGTAATGTTATGCTTTAATGCCAAACCACTTCTAGGACGAATTTGTGCTTCTGTATTGGGAGGTAATTCAATGGCAATTCCCGTATGAATTAATCGAGTTTCTCTGGTAGGAATTTCTATATCTTCGACAGAAATTAGATCCATCCCCGAATCATTTTCATGTTCGTATTGGGGCATTAGTGCTGTACCATTAAGTTTGCGAATTTTTAGTAATGCCATTGTTCTTTTTGGGAAATCAGTGAATTCGATAGAAGTGGTATTCATTATATTAGATTTTACAGCTATTTGTTTCTGCGTTGAAGATCGGTTGAGACTTGTACCATCAAGGCACTAAAGCAAGCAATTTGGGCTTTATTAGCTAGTTCATCATTTATATCGAATATATGGAATAACACTGTCGTCAAGAAAATTAATACATAAATTACATAGGGTATTCCCCAAGACCACTGTTTCTTCTTTTTTTCTTGTTGCTCATTCGCTTTTTCACGAAGTTCTTGAACATCAGACAATTCGTTCATTTTTTCTTCTAGCAGTTCTCGTTTTTTTCTAAAACCTTCATAAAACCAGTCCTTCTCATTCTTAGTAAGTTCTGGTAAAATATCGGGTCTGCCTGGCCGATTGTCATGATGGACAGATGAGGGAGTCTTAACATACCTAAAAACTAGACTAACAAAAGTATCTTTTTCGGGTTCTAATTCAATATTTTGAGGATTATGGTTGTGCAAAGCAATAACTGAAACTCCCAAATATGTAGGATCAAGTGTAGTACTAATATGCCCTAATCCTTTTGAAACTTGCTTAACCTTAGAATGATACGTTCCAGAGATTTTTTCGTTTACATAAACCGTTTCATTGGTAACAATTAAAACAGTTGAATTACTTGGAATAATTATTTTCTGTTCATCTGGATTGTAAGCCGATTCCCATGTATCATTAGCATTAGCAGGTATTTTATAAGCGATCTTACTAACTGTTAAATTATAACTTGCTCCCTTGAGATTTTCCTTTTGAAAAGGGTAGATAAGAATATTACCTTTGAGAATTTCGCTTTTAATGTCAACATCGCTTAAAGTAGACATAAATTATCCGATTCGCTGCTAGTCAAGTCTTCATTCCTGATTGTACATCAAATTTTCCTTGAGTGACAAAGATATTTCTGCTTTTTGCAATTCCGTTCCTAAATAGAGCGCGTGTTCGATCTCTAAACCCGGAGATCGCCGATCTTGTAGGTTAGGTTAACTTTACTCGTAACCCAACACCCCAATATCCGAAAAGCGATCGCACGACCATGCCAAGATTGCGATCGCAAATTTTGTAGGAAAATCTTTGAGAATCAATCATCTTGCGATCGCTGTTTGGTTTCCAAAAGATTCATTAAAACATTGGCAGCCTCAGAGCAGTTGTAGGGCGACCAAACGGGATATTCTTGGTTAGCAACAAAGAAGTTTGTATCTTCTTCTTTCATCAGTTCTGTTGCCAGAAACTGCATCAGTCGCACCTTATCAAGTTTTGGCAATGTTTGGATTTGTGACATGAGTTCGGCCAATAGCATTTGAGAATCTCCTCGTTTGAGGTTCAATGGAGAGTTGGAGAGTGTTGACTTAAATTTTGCAAAGGAAAGGCGATCGCTAACATCTGTTTATTTTACAATGGGGACGCGATCGCTTTCTATACTTCCATCAAAGACAGTGCGATCGCTATTTTTTGGTAGAATAGCGATCGCTAGTCGTTTTTATTGCAGGAGTATAGTTATGGAGCGATCGACAGCCCTACAACAAGCCAAAGCATTGAGTATTGACGATCGCATCTGGTTAGTTGGAGCTATATGGGACAGCATTAGTGCTGAACCAGAGCAGCTCGAGTTAACAGAAGCACAGCAGCAAGAACTATCCCGTCGTCTCGCAGATCGTCAAATTAATCCTCAATCAGTGGTTTCTTGGGAGGACATTAGAGCTTCAGCACTTTATCGAGCAGGAATACCACAATAAGTTTGCCAATTAGTCTTTAGCTAAAATATAAACATATTTTTTGGGTAATATGCCATGACGCAAGGTACTGCCAGAGTTGTCCCCCGCTTAACACCACAGGAATATTTGGAATGGGAAATCCAGCAACCACTACGCTACGAATATTTTAAGGGGGAAGTGTTTGCGATGGCGGGGGGGACACTTCCCCATGCAGATATTGCCCTAAATTTGGCAACCCTCCTGCGAGAACCGTTACGGGGACGCTGCAAGGTGCGTAACTCTGATGCCAAGGTGGGCATTACTGACGAGGGACCGTTTACCTATCCAGACCTTAGTATTAGCTGCGACGATCGCGATCGCACTGCCCGACAATTCATCCGCTATCCCTGCGTTATTATTGAGGTGCTTTCTCCAAGTACGGAGGCTTACGACCGAGGTGGTAAGTTCGCCCTGTACCGTCGCCTCCCAACGCTACAAGAATATGTTTTAGTGAGTTCTGAAACCAAAACGGTTGAGATTTTTCGGCGGGATGCTGTTGGAGAGTGGCGATTCATTCCCTACAGTGAAGGCGATACGATTGAGTTGATGAGTTTGGGAGTCACGTTATCGCTAAATGCTATTTATGAAGATGTTGTTTTAGAGTTAGAGGATGAAGGGAGCGGTTAAAAGGTAGCACTGCCGATCGGCATAAATCTATTGGTATGAAAGCGACAATCGATCCCTACGTTTGGGATTATGCAAAGGAAAATGATTTAATAATTGTCTCAAAAGATGCTGATATGCACGATCTAAGTTTAGTATTGGGAAATCCACCGAAAGTGATTTGGGTTCGCCTTGGGAACTGTTCGACATTACAAGTTGAAAATTTGCTGCGTCGGGAGTAAAGGCGCGATCGCATTATTTTACGAAGATGAGACTTTATCCCTGCTTGCTTTGTCGTGATGTGCTAGGTGTTTACCTACTGCGATCGCTTGCTATATTTTCCTCAAAGACAGAAGCGAGATCGCCATTTTTTGGTAAAACACAGATCGCTACTCTGTTCCGCCAACGCATCCTATTGGCTAATTGATGTCATAATCAAAGTCTAGGATAACATTCTTGTTATGACTGCAACACCGATTCAATCTTTAACTCTCGAAGCCTTCCTCAAACTTCCCTATATAGAGGAATCACCGGCATGGGAATACACGCCAGCAGGAGAGCATACCGGACAAGCAAGACAAAAATCAATGCCTCAAACTCAACACAGTCGATTACAATTCAAGCTGTGCGAAGCCATTAATAAAATTAGTGAAGGTCAAGAGATTGCTTGTGCTTTTCCCGAATTACGATGCACTTTTGGCGATCGTTCTCTCGTCCCCGATATTTCTGTATTGCGTTGGAATCGAATTCCCATGACACCAGAAGGCGATCTCATCAATAAGTTTAATTCATTTCCCGATTGGACCATTGAAATTCTCTCACCCGACCAATCTTCTAACCGCGTTGCAGCTAATATTTTACATTGTTTAAAACATGGGAGTGAATTGGGGTGGTCGATCGATCCGCGCGATCGCTCTATTCTTGTTTTTCGACCCAAACAAGAACCCGTTATTTTTGCTCGAAGCGATCGCTTACCCGTCCTAGCCGGTATCGATCTCGAAACGAGTCCCACCCAAATATTTGATTGGTTAAAAATGAAGCGGATCGCAACCCACTAAAAGATTGAGGGGATCTCTCATCCCCAATCCACTTTAATGAGAAGGTGTTGCGATTGTTGACAAGCGTGCGATCGCAGGCATTTTGCGAGTGCGATCTCACTAGGTATACTTCCATCAAAAACAATGCGATCGATGCGATCGCCTCTCCCCATCAAAATAGTAGAAACAGAAGCGCGATCGCCCTTAACTCGCAGGCAGAGAAATGGTAAATTCCGTCCCTTTCCCCAGTTGAGAATGACAAGCGATCGCACCCCCATGTTTTTCAGTAATGATTTGATGGGCGATCGCCATGCCTAAACCGGTTCCTTTTCCCACTCCTTTTGTCGTAAATCCTTGTTCAAACATTTTTGCTTGCACCTCTTCTGGCATTCCTATCCCATTATCAACAATTCGGACAAGTACATTTTGCCGATCTTTACTTAATTCCGTACTAATGGTAATATAATTGGGAGCTTTTGTTATCTGTTCAAATGTTTTCCCTACATTACTTTCATCTAAAGCATCGATCGCATTGGCAATAATATTCATAAACACTTGATTGAGTTGACCGGGAAAACACTGCACCTCGGGAATATTTTCATAGTCCCTAATAATTTCTATTTCCGGTCGTTGCTCGTTGGCTTGAGTGCGATGTTTGAGAATGAATAAAGTGCTATCAATGCCTTCGTGAATATTAAAGGTGGTTTTGCGATCGCGATCCTCGCGGGAAAAAGTTCGCAAACTATTACTAATCTCGCAAATGCGATCGACTCCCACATTCATTGAGGCAAGTAATTTGGGCAAATCTTGACAAATAAATTCGAGATCGATCTCCTCCATTTCCTCTTGTATGGTTTCATCATTTTCAGGACATTTTGCCAACAACAAATTAATAAAATTTAGCAAATCCTGCACGTAATTTTCTGCGGGTTTGAGATTACCCTTGAGGAAATTAGTGGGATTATTAATTTCGTGGGCGACTCCCGCTATTAAGTTGCCCAATGCAGACATTTTTTCACTCTGAATCAATTGCAGTTGGGAGGATTGTAACTCAACTGTTTTTTGCTGAATTTGCTGTTCGAGATTTTGCGTCAAGCGATAGAGTTTGAGATGAGTTCTTACTCTCGCTAACACTTCTACTTCCTGAAATGGCTTGGTAATATAATCAACCGCCCCCAATTCTAGGGCTTTGACTTTACTCTCAGCATCCGCCAAAGCCGTCATAAAAATAACGGGAATATTGGCGTTGAGAGGGTTGGCTTTGAGGTGTTGGCAAGTTTCAAAACCATCCATTCCAGGCATCATGATATCTAATAAGATCAAATCCGGTCTTTCTCGTTCGATTTGTTGCAGCGCCCGGGTGCCACTGGTGGCGATCGCCACATCAAATCCAGCATCGCTTAAGGTTTGGCAGATGACATCCAAATTAGTGGGAACATCATCAACAATGAGAATTAAGCCTGTTAGCAAATCGTTCATTACTTTTTACACTTTTGTAGGATCGCTGGTAGCAATGTGAGCTTGAATAAGGTCTTCAATCTTTTCAATTTGGAATTGTTTGGCGAGATTCAATATTTCTGAGATAAAGGACTGATAGCGATCGCTTTGTTGTCCGATTTCCGCAGCAACCTCTTCTAATTGCTTGAGTCGTCCCTTCTGGGCTAATTCTAACAGTTGTTGTAAGGTTTCCAGAGGAGGGTAAACGAAATTGTTGTTAGCGTCCCGAGGCTCAGAGGAGACATGGCTAGAGGTTTCCTCTAACTGCCAAGTGAGTTGGAGATGTTGCGCCAAGAGATTAAATAATTCCTCAACTTGTACGGGTTTAGCCAGAAAATCATCCCCCCCAGAGTCCAAACTTCTTTGGCGATCGGCTTCTGTTACTGATGCGGAAGAAACGATAACTTTTAACCCTTGCCAGCGATCGTCATGGCGCAGGCGATCGATGAATGCAAACCCATCCATAACGGGCATGGCTAAATCTGTGATGATTAAATCAGGAAGGTTGAGTTGTAATTTTTCTAACCCTCCTTGCCCGTTTTCCGCTTCAGTGACAACAAAACCTAACGGTTCGAGTAAATTGACGATGATAGCACGGTTTTCCCAGCGATCGTCCACAATCAGGATCTGACGCTTTTCTCCTTCATAACCGACGATATTATTCGCCAGCAGAGTTTGTTTCCGACTCCAATCTTGCGCTAAGGGAAACTCAACTTCAAAAAAGAATTCGCTACCTTTTCCCAATTGACTCTTAACTTGAATTTCCCCTCCCATTAACTGAATAATGCGGTTGCTAATGGCGAGTCCCAGCCCTGTCCCTTCGGCTTGACGAGTTTTATCTCCTACTTGCTCAAAGGCTTGGAATAGCTGGCTTTGATGCTCTGGGGCAATGCCTACTCCTGTATCGATGACGGCAAAACGGAGTTGTGTGGCGCGATCGCTGGCGGATAATTGTTTGACCTGCAATATTACCTCACCGCCATCGGTAAATTTAATGGCATTACCCAAAAGATTAATTAAAACCTGACGCAGGCGTTTTTCATCGGCTTCAATGCCCATCGGTAAGTTTGCATCGGGTTGGTAATGAAAATCAAGTCCTTTTTGTTGGGCGCGAATTTGGCAAATTTCCACCACTCCTTGCAGTAAAGCGGGCAAATACAAGGCTTTGGGAGAGAGTTCGAGTTTACGCGCCTCGATTTTGGAAAGATCCAAGATGTCATTAATCAAATTGAGCAAATGGGAGCCGCATTGATGAATGATGTTAATGCCGTGGCGTTCTTTTTCCGGTAAAGTTTTCGATCGCCCTAAAATTTGAGCATAGCCGAGAATACCATTGAGGGGCGTTCTGAGTTCGTGGCTCATATTGGCGAGGAATTCGCTTTTGGCTTGGTTAGCACCGTCTGCTTCTTCTTTGGCTTGTTGGAGTTCAAGCGTTCGTTCTGCGACGCGATCTTCGAGTTGAGTGAAGGAGGTTTTCAATTGTGCCGCCATTTGGGTAAACGATCGCGCTAATCCTTCTAATTCTCTAATTCCCTGACCTTTGACCTCGCGATCGAGGTCTCCAGAGGCGATCGCTTTGCTGGCTTGCTGTAAGTTGAAGATTGGCCGGGTAATCCAGCGAGAAGTATAGAATCCTAACAGAGTCGCCACTACTAAAGCCCCCAAACAGAGCAAAATCGTGGTGCGGGTATTGGCATTAATTTGCGCCATGAAATCCGACTCAGGGACGACGATCGCCACCAACCAATCAATGCCTTTCTCGTCTTGGAAAGGAACAACCCGGAGAAATTGGCGATCGCCATCTAGTAAAAACTCAGCCGCTAAGGGGCGATCGATCTGACTCAATTCGCCAAACTCACCTTTTAAATACTGTGCGGCTTGCTTGAGGGTGAGGTCTTCACTGTCGAGAATATTGAGGCGTTCGGCGTTATCATCGACAATTTTATAAGGCTTTTCTAAATTAGAACTGGCGATAATCTGCCCATTCCGCTCCAGTAAGACAATACGACCAGATGGACTCACCTCGATACTTTGCAGAAATTCACCAATGTCCGAGAGAATCAAATCGACTCCAACAGCACCGATTAAGCGATCGCTTTCATCATACAGGGGACGACCCGCCGCCAGGGCCATATTTCCCGATGTCCCACTCCACAGATAAACCTGACTCCATACTGGCTGACCTTTTTTAACAGATTCGCTATACCAGCCTTCTTTGTGAGGAGAGATAATATAATCGGCAGTTTCCTTTGTCCAATTGCCTTGTTTATCTCTAAAATGATGATGGAGTTTACCATCTGTATTTGGCGAATATTCGTCAACTAAAGGGCGATCGTCGTTGACATATCCGGCTCCTGCAAATTCTCCTGTGGTTAATGAATAATTGATAAATCCCACGTCAAAAGAGTCGAGTTGACTCCAAAAAAACTTGCCAATCTTGACAAGTTCTAGAGGTTGGAATAATCCTTGCTCGATCGCATTGGCATTGATATCATTAAGTTGATATGCAGCCTGTAAATAATCGTTAAGGTGTTGGGTGACAAGTTGATTGGTTTTACTCATCAATTGGTCAGCCAAATCTGTAACGGCTTGCTGACCATTTTTAAAAGATAAATATCCCGTCAGTCCCACGGCGGCAAAAATTTGCAACACGAATGGCACAATGAGAATGGCTCGTAGAGGTACGCGGCCAAGGCGATCGCCTTTTCTCCTTAATAAAGACATTCTGCAAGAGTCCTCCATTCTAATTTTCTTTATTTATAACATTAATTTTCTGAAATTATAGAATTCATTAATTTATTCCACGTTCTCATGTTTAGTTATGCTTCAAAATTGCGAAAGAGTGGTGAAGGTAAACAAAAAATCAACCCCAAAAACTGCTTCTCGCTCACAATTAGCTAAATGATAGGTAAATCAATCTGAAATTCAGTTTCCCAACCAATTTTGGATTGCACTTCGATACTGCCGCCATGTTTTTCTGTTACGATTTGACGAGCGATCGCCATCCCCAAACCCGTTCCTTTTCCGACACCTTTCGTGGTAAAAAAGGGATCGAAAACTCGCTCTATCCCATGTTTCAGGCGGAAATCCTGTTTTTTACATCTCTTCTAACCATGTTTCAATGGCAGAGATGAGACGGGGTTGATAGGGAGGAAAGCCTTTTAAGGGCAGGTCTAGGGGGTCTTCGGTGAGAAATGCGATCGCTACGGTGTCGGTGAGTTGTTGGCAAAAGGTGAGTAACTCTGGGGTCGGATGTTGGCATTGGGTGAGGAGAAGGGCGCGTTGGGAAAACTGCTGGCTGAGTTGCAGGCGATCGAGGTAGCGAGTGAGTTGGCCGGGGGTGGACACTTCGGGATATATTTCTTTGAGTTGCAAGGGTTTCCAGATCAGTTTGCACAGTTTGAGGGCGATTTCGCTTTCGCGGGTTTCTTGGGTGAGGGTTTGGGCGTCGAGGATGAGGATGGGCGGGTTTTGGAGGGCTTCGGGGAGGTTGGGCGGGGTGAGGGTTGTTTGGCTGTTATGGGGTGTTTGATCGCTGATTTCGGGATGGGATGTGGTAGGGGGATTGTGCCATGCGCGATAAAATTTGGGATAGGGGAGTTTTTCGGCACAGTTCCAGATGAGTTTATAGCATTCATGGAATCGGTCAAAGTTGTTTTGGTAAACTTCATCGCAGAGGTTGTCTTTTAAGGCGTAAACCACTTCTTTATATTGTTTGGGCGTGGTTAAAACTTTCTCAAGGCTCTGACTTGCCCAGCTAAGATCGAGTTGATCCTGAGCAGTTTTGATAAAGTTGACCAAAGAATTAATATCTTTAGTCTTTATTGGGGCTTGATACTCCATAACCTCTACACCAAAAGCCTGAAAACATATCGAAGCAGAATTTGTTGCACTACAGCGAATAGCTTGAGGATGTCCTGGATCAATTTTTCCCAAATTTATAGCGGCTCTTATTTTAGTTTCTTCAGAGTTCGTTGTTTCTATAACCTTGCACAAAGCAGCAATAGATTGAAGATTTTCTGGATCGCTTTCGTTCAAATTCATAGCGGTTTGTATTAAAGTTTCTTCAGAGTTTGTTGTTTGTATAATTTTGAGCAGAGCCGGAATAACTTTCGGATTTTTTGGATCGATAGTTTTTAAAGTCTCAACTACCCACCTAAAGATATTTTCATGTTCGGTATTGTCGAGAAGTTCTGACAACCCACTAATCGCTTCAGAATTTCCAGAAGCAATTTTTTGTAAACTGTAAGCTATCCACTTACGAGTAATTTCATTGTCAGTAGTGCCGAGAAGTTTAATTAATCCACTAATTGCTTGAGAATTTCCTCGCCCAATTTTCCTGAAAATTTCATCCACATGGCATAGAATGTCTTCATTGTCAGTAGTGTGGAGAAGTTTGAGCAATCCACTGATTGCTTGAGGATTTTCTAAACCGACTTGTTGTAAACTCAAAGCTGCCCACCTACGAGTCTCTTTCTGGTCTGTATTTTTTAGAATATCGAGTAAACCATTGATTGCTTCAGAATTTCCTCGTCCAATTCCATTTAAAATCTGCGTTAACCGTGAGAGAATATCTCGTTGTGAGCAATTTTTAGCAATTTCAATAATTTCTAAAATCGCCAATTTTTGAATTTCAAATATCACTTTTTCTGCCTGATTTTGAATTGGACTGATAAAATCCAAGAAATTTTTAGCTTCACTATTAAAATAACCAAGTCGCCACTTTAATATCTGCCGAACAATCTGAGTGGTGATAGAACAAGTCTTAAATTCATTAATCGTAGCAGCAGCTAGAAAATAGGCTTGATATTCATAAAATCCTCTATCTACGTTCTTAAAATTCCACTCTCCACACCCATCATCAAACTCAACCAACGCCTGAATAAACCTCTCTTTCTCCTCATCCTCAACATCCTCACGCCCCAACCACAACAAAATCACCTGCTTCCACTGCTTCTCAAAAATCCGATACCGTCTTCCCTCCACCGGGCGATCGCAATGCTCTTTCGGTAAAAAATAATCCCAATCCTCCACCGCTAAAGCCGCAAAATACTCCTGAAACGTGGCATGATAAAAAGCATAGACCGGATATTCCGGTTCATCCGCATCTCGTCCTACCTCATTCAACCACCCCAACTGCAACGCCTTCTCAAACAAGGATGGGGATAAATATTGATGCACTAAGCGATCGCTCAACCGAAACCTTGTCCTTTCTCCGTCTAAGGCTGCTTTCGCCAACTTCCCTAGGCTTTTATTTAACGCCTTCTTTTCTTTGTCTGTCACGGGAAACTCTTTCTGTTTCCACTCATAGATATAGTCCACAAACCGTTGATATAACTTCGCCTTCGTGTCCGGTAAATTCCCCTCTCGCAGTTCCCAAACCGCACATAATAACGTTAAGCGGAGAGGATTGCGAGAAGAGTCCTTAATGCTTTCCTTTCCGGGAGTTTGCAGGGCTGACCATAAGTTCTGTTTGGGGGGGGTACGCTGAAACCACCGTTGAATAAACCCCTGCATCTGTTCATCCTGAAACGGTTGGGTGAGATAGGTTTTAAACCCCTGTAACTGCACCGGGTTTCCTTGCCAAACATTCAACCGACAAGAGACAATACACCGGGATTTTGTCACCCAACCTTGGAGAGAAAAAGACTCTCTCGCCTTAGCACTCATCTCATCCAAGCCATCCAAGAGTAACCAGACTGCACCCTGCTCAAATTTCTGCTCCCAGTCCGCCTTAAACCCCTCTCTCGCAAACTTTAGCGCCTGTTCGAGCCAAATTTTATCTAAATATTGGTTTAAGCCGCCCTCCCCGACATCTCCCAGAGACACCCAAATCGCGAGATCGTCCGTTGTTTGTAATAACCAAAAAGCTAACTTTTGTAATAAAGTGGTTTTTCCCGCCCCCGGTTCCCCAATAATAGCGATTTGTCGGCGATCGCTCTTCTTAACCTCTTCGAGAAATTCCCGATACTCAAAGCGTTTTTCGATCGCCTGTCGGGTGTAAAGTTGCGATCCGAGTTCGGCATTTTCTGCATCCTCTGGTTTTTCCGGTTTCCGACTGGGTTGAACTAAAGCCAGATCGATAAATAAATCATCTTGAAACAAATTGCGATTTAATTCTGGAGGGAAAAGGGAGTTACTGCTTAACTGAGTTTGTTGGGGTAACATATTGCGACAAACATTTTGCCATTCTGCGATCGCATATTCCACCTCAAAACCCGCAATCTCGTCCTTAACCAAGCCTTTCAGTTGTTCATACCCAGTTTGGTAACTCTCCACAATCAGAATAATACTCCCTTTTTCCAAGGCGATCGAGAGGGTTCTATCCCTGAAGCGGTGTTGCAAATTTTTGGTAATTTCTGCTTGTTTTCGTTGCGCCTTCTCAAATTTCCCCTTCAGTCCTAAAATACAGCATTTTAGAGTGTTTGGAGTGGGTTCGGGTTTGGGTTGAGGAAGTTTCCCAAACTTTTCTCTCCATGCGTCTCGAATAACGTCCAAATTTTCTTTTCTTGAAGCTGTTTGATGTTTAAGAAAGAGGGAAAACTGCCAAAATCCCTGATTTTTAGCTGATGGATGTTCTTGTAAAATCTCTAAATCTCGGAGACAATCTAGAGCGTTTTGGATCGTTACTTCTCTCGCTTTTTTCGAGATATTAATGTTGCAATAAGTTTCCAATAAAATCCCTAAATCTTTCTTAGTAATCCCCTTTTCTATCGGTTTACGCTGTCCATTACGCTGTTTTTGTTGTTCAACAGTTCCAGAAACCCTTAACTCATTTTCCTTCACCCACTCCAGTTTAAATTGAGCCTTGAGTTCTTTGTCTGGAGAAATCTCGATCTTCTCATCCGCAAGTGCAAGCAATGACGCAACGAAATCGAGACGATCTTGTAAATCATCAGTACTTTCACCATAGTTACGGCTTTTTTTAAAGAATTTCCCCGATTTTCCCACCATAACAGCACTCGTTCTCAGATTTTTGCTGGCTTGGGGAAACTTGCACAAACGGGAGATTTTCCCAAACCAGCTATGGCAATTATAGCAAAGATTTCAGGGATTTCTCTCTGAGTTTGCTTTGTGCAAAACCCAAAAAAACACTGACCTCAAAGATACTAAAGAGGTGAGTGATGGACAGCCAACAAGATAAAATCAAACAACGGGAAGCGCTAGAAAATGCCTATACCAATTTTGTCGAACCCCATGTCAATCAATCGATCGCGATCGATCCGCAACCGATCGCTTCTAATCCGGTTATTTTTAGCGGGTTTTGTTGTGCGTCGGGATGGTTGTTGATGACATTATGCTATTGTTTTGTGATGCGCTGGCGAGGGAATAAGAGATTAAAAAATATCAATCAATCGGCAAAGAAATAACAAATTCTGTGCCTTTGCCGAGTTCGGAATGACAAGCGATCGCGCCGCCATGTTTTTCTGTTACAATTTGATGAGCGATCGCCATGCCCAAACCAGTACCTTTACCCACTTCTTTAGTTGTAAATCCTTGCTCAAAAATGCGCTCTTTTATTTCATCAGAAATTCCCATCCCATTATCAGCAATTCTCACGATGATGCTCTGTTTATCTTCACTTAATTGGGTGCTAATCGTAATACGATTGGGATTGCTTTCTATCTCCGTGTAGGTTTTTTCTGCACTACTTTCTTCTACAGCGTCGATCGCATTGGCCAATAAGTTCATAAACACTTGATTGAGTTGTCCAGCATGGCATTTTACTTCTGGAATATCGCCATAATTTTTCACAATTTCAATGGCAGGGCGTTGCTCATTGGCTTTGAGGCGATATTTTAAAATTAAAATTGTGCTATCAATGCCTTCATGTAAATTAAATTCGGTTTTCGTATCGGTATCTGTGCGGGAAAAGGTTCGCAAGGATGTGCTAATATTGTGAATGCGATCGCAGCCTGATTGCATGGATGCAATGAGCTTGGGGAAGTCTTCGGCAATAAAATCGGGGTCGAGGTCTTGGATCTCTTCTATAATTGATTCGGGCAGAGACGTATTTTCTTGATAGAGAGAAAGGATTTCTAGTAAATCTTGTAAATGGTCTTGCGCTGCACTAACATTTCCGCCAATAAAACCAACGGGATTATTGATTTCGTGAGCGACTCCTGCTACTAAATTACCCAATGTTGCCATTTTTTCGTTTTGGACTAATTGCAATTGTGTATTTTGTAAATCGGTCAGTGCTTGTTGTGTTTGTTGGTAAAGCCGGGCATTGGTTAAGGATATTGCTGCTTGGGCGCAGAGGGCATCTAATAAGTCTATGCGATCGCTTGTAAAAGCATCTGCGGTGAGGCGATTTTCTAAATAGAGAATCCCGATTAAATGTCCTCGTTCAAGTAAAGGCATACACAGTAAACTTTGAGGAGAGAAGCGTCGTAAATAGCGATCGGCAGCAAACTGAGTTTGTGCGGTTTTTGCATCTAGAATAGCAGTTTCTGTGGTGCGTCGAACCGTGTTAATCAATCCTATGGGCAAGTCTGGATAATCATCTAGAGGAATCGATTGATGCAGGGAATCGAGTTTTAAATCGTTTTCTGTGTCAGTACGAGTCGCGATCGCTTCTAGTGTCAAGCCTTGTTCGTTAGTTAATAATAATGCGCCTTTAGTCGCTCCGGCATTTTCGAGAATAATCTTCATGAGTGTGGAAAGCAGGCGATCGATTTCGATTTCTCCTGATAGAGTGCGAGAGGCTTTCAACAGAGAAGAGAAATCGAGAATAGAGGAAATATTCGAGATTGTTGCGGTTTGGGTATGAGAATTGCTGACAATCTTAGAAATGCTTGTACCTGAAGTAAAAGAAGCGCGATCGCATTGCAAAATTGGTTTTAATAGTTCAGGGTAGTGTTCTTCTAAATGTTTGGTTTTCGCCTTTGCTCCCCATTGAGCATAGCAATAGTAGGCTTCTTGCATATATACTGCGGCAATTTTTTCTTTGCCCCAATCGAGATAGAATTTAGCGGCGAGTTCGTTAGCTAGAGCTTCTTCTTGAATGTATTTGTTTTCTTGGATGAGGGCAATGGCTGCGTCATAAAGCTCTAGGGCTTCTATCTTATGTCCCAAAACCCGGTATTTCTCTGCTTCTACCAATTGCCACTGATGCAAATAGTTCATGGGAGCGTGTTTTGCCCAAAGCTGCAACCGGGCTTGATTCTCCTGAATTCGTTGCTGTTGCGCTTCTGACTCAACAGAGGAATCGGACTCCGAGGCAAGGGCAATCAGGGAGTCATAAAAGTATAAGGCTGGGACAATTCTTCCTGCACCTGCCGCTATGTACTGTCTAGCTTGAACGATATCGGCGTTTGCCAGAGCAATGTCTCCTAGTAGAAACCTTAACATTGCTCTGCACATATAGAATGTAAATACCCGCATCATATCATTAGAAGCAAGAGCCTGAGAAACGAGATTTTCTTCCTTGGCAGCTTGTTCAAAAGAAAGATCGATTTTGTCTGGATTACCCAATAAGAATAGCGTTGTTTCCCAATAAATTGCACAATAGTTCGCCGTTGCGAGTTGATTGAAATCGACCAATTGCTGACGATAGGCACGGATTTGAAATTCTAATTCTGCTAAAGGTTGACCGCAACAGTAGGAACTCAAACAAAATCCATGAGCATTATAGCCAACATACTCTAAGTTGCCTGTTTCTAATCCGGCTTGATAGCCTGCCTGAAAAATGGGTAAAGTTTCTCGCAAATGATGCTGGTGATGGTGCAAAGATAATCCAATGATCGCAAAAGTTGCAGGGCGAATATTTTTGGCATTTGCTTCTGATGCCAAACGATAAGCTAATTGACCAAACTGTGTCGCTGCCGTCACATCTTGTAGTAGGTTGATGACCAGAGCGCCATAAATTCCATAGCTGAAGGCTGAAGTGGGGCTGTTGCCATACTGAAGTGATAAATTTACTTGTAGGGTGATGGACAGGGCATATAGGGGCGAACCGACTAGATAACAAGCTGATAGAATACTTGCGGCCACCTGCATTGTGGCAAGTTTTTCAGCATCTACCATTGCGGGCAGGTTAAATAAATCCTCAACGGGGCGATCGCCGATTAAAGTGTTAATTTCCTGCATTGCCTGCTGAATATCCTCCAAGGTAGGGCGATCGGGAAACTCAATACCTAATTCTTTGAGAATCAACTGAGCGATGGATATTGCTTCTAAAAACTTATTCTGTGATGTTAATACCTGAATTTTGACGATGTAAACCTGCACCTGTTCTAGAGGAGTCCTCGCACGATCGATCGTGGCTTCAATCCACTGATTCATCTGGTCAAATTCCCCACAGAGTGAAGCCACTTCTGCGCCGAGTTCGTGCAATTTTAAGGTCATCGGGTAATCTCGTTGCCAAGCTGTACTGCCGAGCAAATTCATGGCAATTTCAGCATACTTGCGAGCCACTTGATAGGCCGTTGCAACTCTAGCTTTTTGGCAAGCTAAGAGATTTAATTGTGCTAGGTCATCTCGTTCGGTTTGGTCTTCAATCAGTGCAATTCCATAATTCAACTGATTGACCAAAGTAAAGATTCGCTCTTCTCTAGCTTCAGGAGAAATTTGCTGAAGTAGTAATTGACCAATGCGATAGTGGGCGATCGCGCGTTTAGACTCGGGAATCAAAGAATAAGCTGCTTGTTGAACGCGATCGTGCAAAAACCGATAACTTACCGTGGTGGACTCAGTTGGGTTGGAGTCAATTTCACCTTGGAAAAATTTATAGGCTTCGCTAATAGGAATCACCATTCCTTCTTGCAGTGCATTCCAAATTTCCTTTGCCACTTCTTCCGAAGAAGATTCTCGTACAATTGCCAATGTTTTCAAATCAAACTGGTTGTCAATACAAGCCGCCAATTTCAACACCTCTTGCGTCGTTTCTGGTAACTTTTGCAACCGTCCCGCCATAAATTCCACTACATCATCAGTCAGAGCAGCATCTCGCACCTTCACCAAATCGCATTCCCAATATCTCAAATTGGCATTAAATACAATCAGTTCATCTTCATACAATCCTTTTAAGAATTGGGTGCTAAAAAACGGATTACCTCGGGTTTTTTGATAAATTAAATCTGTTAAGGGTTAGGCTATTTCAGAGGTACAACTGAGGGTGTCTGCGACCAACTGTTTAAGATGATGGGGGGACAAAGAAGTGAGAGTAATTGTATTAATAATTGCTTCTTGATTTTCTAATTCTCCTAAAGTTAAAAGGAAGGGATGAGTGGGAAAAACTTCGTTATCTCGATATGCCCCCAATAGTAACAAATAGCCGATCTCGTTATCTCCCATTAACACTTTCATTAAGTTTAATGATGCGGAATCTGCCCATTGTAAATCGTCTAAAAATATCGTTAAAGGATGCTCTTTTGTGGTGAAGACGGCGATAAATTTCTGAAACAGCAGGTTAAAGCGATTTTGGACAGCACTTCCGAATAATTCTGGGGGAGGGGGTTGTTTGCCAATAATGCTTTCAAGTTCGGGAATCACATCAATGAGAACTTGTCCATTTGTACCAACGGCTGCGAGAATTTTGGTTTTCCAATTGTCTAATTCAGCATCGGATTCGCTGAGGATTTGCCCCATTAAATTACGGAAGGCTTGCGTAAAGGCAGAGAAGGGAATATTGCGGTTAAATTGGTCGAATTTCCCTTTGATAAAGTAGCCTCGTTGTTTAACAATGGGTTTGTGAACTTCGTTGACTACTGCTGTTTTGCCAATCCCAGAAAATCCGGCAACCAGCATCATTTCGCTGTTTCCTGCCGCGACGCGATCGAAAGCATGGAGTAAAGTTTGTACTTCTTTTTCTCTTCCGTAGAGTTTTTCGGGGATGAGAAAGCGATCGCACAAATCCCGTTCTCCTAATGTAAAAGATTCTATTTTTTCACTTTCTTGCCATTGTTTTTGACATTTTTCCAGGTCGTATTTTAATCCCAAAGCACTCTGATAGCGGTCTTCGGCATTTTTTGCCATTAATTTCATTACGATATCTACTAAGGGAGTCGGGAGTCGATCTCCCCTGTCCCCCTTCAGAAGGGGGGTGGCGATCGCCGGGGGTATCTTGGTAATATGCCAGTGAATGAGTTCGAGGGGATCGTCACTTTCAAAAGGCGGTTTTCCCGTTAAGAGTTCATAAAAGGTCACTCCCAAAGAATAAAAATCACTGCGATAATCAATGCCTCGGTTCATTCTTCCAGTTTGTTCCGGGGAAAGATAGGCCAGAGTTCCTTCTAAAACGTTGGGAGCTTGAATGGTTTGAGTTTCTTTTGGCAATAGGCTAGAAATACTGAAGTCAATTAGTTTAACTTCTTGGGTTTGAGGATGAATCAGTATATTTGCGGGTTTTATATCTTTATGAATAATGCGGTTTTGGTGTAATTTGTGGAGAATCTCGGCGAGTTGAATGGCTAAGTTGAGAAATTGAGCAATGTCTAGGAGTTTTTCTTTGTCTTTCTTGCTGGCGATCGCCTCTTTTAAAGAAATTCCTCCCCAGTCTTCCATAATCAGAGCATAGCGGTTTTCGTAACGTTCTAGGGCGTAGGGTTTAACAATGCCTTCAATCGCCAGATTTTTGGTAATGGTATATTGATTGCGAAACTGGACTAATTCGTTAAAAGCAGGATATTCATTCCGCATTAATTTGATGATCGCTGGTTTTTCGTCATCGTTGTGCTGTCCGCGATAGACGAAGGTGCGATCGCTTTCGTGGATGAGTTCTTTGATTTTATAGTCGAATAATTGGGGCAAACTCACGGATATCATGGTTTTTCGAGATCGAGGTGTTTCCAGTCTAAGCAAACATTGTGAAAAACTTGTGAAGATGAGGCTGGGATTAACAATTTGAAACACAACAAGAGAAAAAGGCGATCGCTACAAATCTTATATCAAATCCGCATGAATACTATCATTAAAAATCTAGGGAGCGAGACGCTCCCACTACGATAATATTCAATAATTACAGTAGTGCGGGCATCTTGCCCGCTTGTTATACCCATTAACCGGATTTGATCTTAATTCAAAGGCAGAGAAATTATGAACTCTGTACCTTTGTTCAATTCTGAGGTACAAGCGATCGCGCCGCCATGTTTTTCTACCAAGATTTGATGGGCGATCGCCATGCCCAAACCCGTTCCTTTTCCTACTTCTTTAGTTGTAAATCCTTGCTCAAAAATGCGCTCTTTTATTTCATTAATGCAGCTTTCCATGAGACAATCAGAAATATATTTTTTCTCAACTAACCGATGACAAACAAACTCAAACCTGATTGGGCGGGTGAAGATATTCTCTCTCGATTTGTTAATCTCCTGATTCAGACTAAGCCTCTTTATAACATTATGAAAGGCCAAGCACGGCAAGTTCTCATCAAAACTGCCGAAAAAAACGGTATTCCTTGGCGCGAAACTTATCAGAAACTCGATCGCACTTCAGTTAAAAGCCTTCTTCCTGAAATCACAAATAAAAACCTCACCTATCCTGAATATTACCAAGTCCCTTTCCATGCTTACAATGAGGGAAATCTCTGTTGGGCTGCTGCTTTTGAGGCTGAATCTGCTACAAAAGCAATGGGTTTGCGCGTGTGGAAAGGAGAAAATTTAACTTGGCAAGAAGCGGAAAATCGGATGCGCGGCAACTTTCACAAAATTCTCGGTGAATATAGTCCTCCTATCGTTCGTGATGTTCTTGATGTCGGTTGTTCTGTGGGAATTTCTACTCTTACTTTACATCATTACTACAGTCAGCGACAACAAGACCCCGTGCGGACTATTGGTTTAGATTTATCTCCTTATATGCTCTCTGTCGCCAAGATTCGCGACGAAAAAGGCGAGATCGATCGCTGGATTCATGCTAATGCAGAAAATACCGGATTGAGCGATCGCAGTTTTGATATTATTAGCCTACAATTTGTCATTCACGAGTTACCCCGTTACGCCAGTAAAGCAATTTTTAAAGAAATGTTGCGAATTTTGCGACCGGGTGGCATTTTGAGCATTATCGATAATAACCCCAAATCTCCTGTGATTCAAAGTTTACCTCCAGCTTTATTTGTCTTGATGAAAAGCACCGAACCTTGGAGCGATGATTTCTATACTTTTGATGTAGAAGCTGCTTTAAAAGAAGCTGGTTTCGAGCATCGGATTACAACTCCTAGCGATCCGCGCCATCGCACGATTATTGCTGTCAAGCCTTATTGAGAGCTTACCAAAACTTTGCCTCGTTTGACTGCATAAATAAGGCGATCGATAACTCTTCTTTCTTCTTCGTTTAAATCTTCTTTAAGAGTTGCAGCCATTAAGCCGTAGCGATCGCTTAAGGTCAAAATGCCAGTATCGGCAACAGAAACAAGTATTTCAAAAATAGCACCAGGAAGAAGTTCAATTTTGTTAAACATGATTTTTTTTTGCTTTTCTTATCGACAATTACATTATCTCTCTTTTTTTTCGATCGTAGGGTGATACTCCTCTTGGAAAATAGGGGAATGCGATCGGGTTTCAAGATGATGGAAAATACAGAGATAATGCGATCTTTATAAGCGCTAAAGACGATCTCTATCACTGGGTCAATTGATAAGAAAATCCCCCGACATCTTGCCATGTCAGGGGAAAAAAGAGTGAGAGGAAGTCAAACTTGAAAAACTTGTATTTAGGCTGTAGCGAGTTGAATGCGTCCGCGTTTGATGGACTGTAAGAGGCGATTTACAACTCGTCTTTCTTCTTCTTCAAGGTTTTCATTCAAAGTTGCAGCCATCAAGCCGTAGCGATCGGAAAGAGTTAAAATGCCCGTTTCGGTAGCAGTAGCGAAAATTTCAGAGATAGCACCGGGGAGGAGAGCGAGTTGGTTAAACATGATTCTTTGCCTTGACTTCCTTATCTACATTTATATCATCCCTCTTTTTTCCTGGATGCGCGGTGATAGTCCTCGTAACAATCCTAGGAATGCGATCGGGGTTGGAGATGACGGAAAATACGGAGAGGGTGCGATCGCGATCGCCTTTATTCTTTTTGAGAAGCGCGATCGCCATTGTGGGGAACAGCTAAAATCCAAGCCAAAGCAATGCCTTTGATCGTACCACCCATTCCCCCACTCGCTCCAGCTAATATAAGCCAACCCGCCATTTCCAACGGGTTAGCGCTACCAAACAAAAATTTCATCGAATATAAAGCAAACCAACTGACACTCCCCATCCACCCGAAACCACTGGCCAGAATCCACCAATAGGCTCTTTTTCCAGCAGATTTAAGCACAAGCCATTGCAGAAAACCAAGGAACCCTCCCCCAAAAAAAGCACCGATAAAGAAATGCAGTCCAGAAGAAGGATTAAGCCGAAACAAAGATAAACTCCAGAAGGCTACAAATAAGCTCAAGAGTACCCCGATCGCCGTTACAGGAATCCACCAAACTGCATGGCGAATTCGCCGACGCAATATCGCCCATTGACTCACACCCAAGGGCAAAAAAGTCATCACGATCATTGCAAAAAATATGAATCTGGCGATCGGTGACTGAGAATCTAGAAATGGAATGAGAAATGCTAATCCCCAAATACCCCAACCTAAAGGAATTGATAGACTGGTCGCGAGAATCCATTGTATCCAAAGCGGAATTGGCTGTAATTTATGTCTCATTCCTATTTCTCCTGTTTTAATTGCTGTTTCTGTCATGGTAGGGGTTTGGTCTCCAAACCCTCGATCGTTTGGTCTCCAAACCCTCGATCGTTTGGTCTCCAAACCCTCGATCGCAAAGGAAGGTAAAACAATGGCGGTAAATTACGATATCGTCATCATAGGAGTTCTGGGGGTTTTCTGGGGGTTTGGGGTTTGGAAACCAAACCCCTACAAACCCCTGATGGCAAATTGACGATCGCAAAGGAAGGTAAAAAAATGGCAGTAAATTACGATATCGTCATCATAGGAGGCGGTTCTGGGGGTTTAGTGGTTGCTAGTGTCGCCGCTCAACTCAACGCTAAAGTGGCTTTGGTAGAAAAAGATAAACTGGGGGGAGACTGTCTCTGGTATGGTTGCGTTCCTAGTAAATCCTTAATTCATGCTGCCCGTGTTGCTTACGAAATCAAACAGAGTTCTCGTTTTGGCATTTATACCGATGCCCCGAAAATCAACTTTGAGGAAGCGACGGGATATGTGCAAAGCGTAATCGAGGCGATCGCACCTCACGACTCCCCAGAAAGATTTCGCGGGTTGGGAGTTGAGGTCATTTTTGGGTCGGGAAAGTTTATCGATCGGGAAACTTTTGAAGTAAACGGACAACAATTAAAGGCGCGATCGTTTGTCGTTTCAACGGGATCTCGCCCCGCAATTCCTCCCGTTGAAGGCTTAAAAGAAGCAGGTTTTTTAACTAACGAACAAGTTTTTTCTTTACAAGAATGTCCAGATTCCTTAATTGTCATTGGTGCCGGTCCCATTGGCTGCGAATTGGGACAATCTTTCCATCGTTTGGGAGCAAAAGTAACAATTATTGCCAGTCACGATAAAATCATGCCCAAGGAAGATCCAGAAGCCGCAGCAGTAGTTGAAGAACAATTAGAATCGGAAGGTATTCGCATTCTCAAAAATTCGCGGGCGAAGAAAGTTGAAATAATTAACGGCAAAAAATGCTTGTGGGCGGGTCCAAAAGAGGGAGAAGGAGAGAAAATTATTGCCGATGAAATTTTAGTTTCTGCGGGACGCATTCCTAATGTGGATAGCTTAAATTTAGAAGCGGCAGGGGTTCAATACGATCAAAAAGGCATCAAAGTCAGTGCAGATTTACGGACGACAAATCCACGTATTTTTGCTTGTGGCGATATTATTGGGGGCTATCAATTCACTCACGTTGCTGGTTATGAAGCAGTAGTTGCTGTTACTAATGCTCTGTTTTCTCCCATTACAAGACTATTCTCTACAAAAGCCAATTATCGTGTTATTCCTTGGGCAACATTTACCGAACCAGAACTAGCACGAGTGGGTTTAACAGAAAAACAGGCGCGCAATCGATATGGGGATGATGTTTATGTGTTAAAACAGCCTTTTGCTGGGGTAGATCGCGCTCAAGCGGAGAATGCGACCAAAGGTTTTGGTAAAATTATTACCCGCGCCAACGGGGAGATTTTAGGGGCGCATCTGGTGGGTTCTTCCGCAGGAGAATTAATCCATGAAGTTGTTCTGGCCATGGCTAATAAATTACCCGTGAAAGCACTGACAGGAATTCATATTTATCCAACTCTTTCAGAAGTGAATAGTAAAGCAGGATTGCTCTTAAATAAACAAAAGTTCGCTCAAAATGAAGGATTACAAAACAATTTAAGAAAGTTCTTTAATTTCCTGCGATCGCTTTAAAAATATTTAAAATAGCTAGATATTTTAAATAGTTAGGCGATCGGTTAATGCTCAAGATGATGAGATTTATTTTAGTCTCGCTTATAGTTTTTAGCCGAGGAGAGAGTGGCGATTACCTAAGAAGCGAGGCGATCGGCGAGGCGCGTTGTTTCGGGGAGACGATAGCGAGGGGCGCAGCGCAGGACATAATCGATCGCCGTGGGTAGACTAATTTTATGACCGATCGAAATGTAGAGGGGTTTAATATTGGTTTGCGATCGCAAGACTGCACCGATAATTTCGCCTTCATCTCGCAAGGGTTGCCAACTGCCTCGCTCTATGGGAATCTCTTCGTGTTGTCCAATAAAGCGTGTTTTAGCGACTCCAATGGTGGGAAGGTCAAGTAAGACCCCCAAATGGCAAGCCAAGCCAAAACGGCGCGGATGGGCATATCCTTGACCATCGCAGAGAATTAAATCGGGTATTGTGGTCAGTTGTCCGATCGCCTCAATTAGGGCGGGAATTTCGCGAAAGGAAAGAAATCCAGGGATGTAGGGAAAATTGGTGGGAATTCTAGCTGTGGCGCGATCGACGGGTTTTAAATCGGGAAAACTTAAAACCACAACGGCGGCCTTTGTGGTGGAGTCGTCTTTCTCAAATCCCGCGTCAACTCCAGCGACGTAGCGTATTTCTGTAAAGCTATCGCTTTTGATGACGCGATCGCGCAGATCTGCCTGTATTTGCTTTGCTTCTGCTTCCGTTGGCGACCAGTTATGCTCGATATTCAACTTCATTTTTCTATCAAAGAGTTTGTTACAATTCGTAACAATTAAGTTTTACTACACAATGATACGCTGACACGCTCAGATTCGTATGCTTTACTGAATTATTGAGAGTTTATCCACGAGTAGTGGTACGGAGATGTCGGCGTTGAACAATTATCTGAGCAAGAGTTTCAAGCGGGAAGATGGGAAAAGCCTATTTTATTCTTTTCGCTTTATCCATTTTTCTGGACGAGTCATTCCCTCTGTCTTTCTAACTTTAATACTGGGGCTATTTCCCGTCGAAGCATGGGCGCAGCGCGATCGCAATACTTCCCCTGTCCAAAATCGCTTTGGGGTGGTGAGAAGTCAAGAAAATGTTCGCCAGTGGTCTAGTATTAACCAACGCTTGCAACAGACAGGACTAGATTACTGTATCGTGGATCTCTCGGAGATTCGACCCGGCGGGACTTTTAATGTTCTTAATAGTGAAGTGGGGGTTTTACTCCTACCTAATTTAGAAACGCTGACGGGCGCTCACATTAATGCTCTCGATCTGTGGATGCGTCGAGGGGGAAAAGTGGTTGTTACGGGTCCAGCCGGACATTTATCGCAACCGCAGATTAAAACCCAATTGCGATCGCTTTTTGGTGCCTATTGGGGTTTTCCCCTTACGTCTCCTTCGACTTTACAAATTCAAACTGAAGATAATCCAGACACAGCAGGGTTTTCTCGTCTTTCTACCACCATACATGGGGGGGCGATTATTCCCACAGGAACAAATAGTCAAACCGTAGCAACTTGGCAAGCAGAAGGTGCGCCTCCTGCTGTGGTAATTACCGACCGATCGACCTTTTTAGGATGGCGTTGGGGCAATAATGAAGTTGCTTCGGCTGAAGCGGATAGTTTGTGGTTACAGGCTTCTCTCAATCGTTACGGGCGTTTTTCTCAAGCGACGAACTCCACAGGAGGTTCTTGTCGAGATGCTGAAACTATAGCTGTTCAACCGACTACCGATCCTTCTCCTCGTACAACTCCTCCTCGTACAACTCCCCCTCGTACAACTCCTCCTCGTACAACTCCCCCTCGTACAACTCCTCCTCGTACAACTCCTCCTACTTCTACCACTCCTGCCTCAACTCCTGCTGATTTGCGTGCGTTGCAGCAGGAGTTGGAACGCTTGCAGGGACGTTACGAAAGTGCATTACTGATTGTTGAAGCGAACAATCAAGATACAGCAATTTCTCTCAACGAGGCGATCGAACAAGCTGCCGATCGCCCCAGACAAACTCGCAATAATTCTTTCAATACTCAACTAGCCGAAGTTCGCGAACAGTTGCAAACTTTTAAAACCTTAATTCAACAGGGGGATTTCCCGCAAGCGAGGGCGCAGGGGCGCTATGTTCGGAGCTTGATTTGGGATCGCTATCCCACAAAAGCACAACTGCATTATCCGGAAACTCGTGCCATGTGGCTCGATCGCGGTACCATTGTGCGAACGCGATCGAAGCGGGAACTGGGACGAATTTTCGATCGCCTTGCCAATGCTGGTATTAATACGGTCTTTTTTGAAACAGTGAATGCCAGTTATACTATTTATCCCAGTCAGGTAGCCCCAGAGCAAAATCCTTTAATACAGGGCTGGGATCCCCTAGAAGCGGCGGTAGAACTGGCTCACGAACGGGGGATGGAACTCCACGCTTGGACGTGGATTTTTGCAGCAGCGAATCAACGTCACAATCAGATTTTAAGACAGCCTCAAAACTATCTCGGACCTGTTTTAACGCAACACCCCAACTGGGTGGGGACAGATGCCCAAGGAAATCCTTTTCAAGTGAACACGAAAAAAGCCTTTTTCGATCCCGCAAATCCAGAACTGCGGGCATATTTACTCAGGCTTTTGGATGAAATCGCAACAAAATATGATGTTGATGGTATTCAATTAGATTACATTCGCTATCCTTTCCAAGACCCAAATCGGGGTTTAAATTATGGGTTTGGTGCGGCTTCTCGGCAGGCATTTTAT
>NZ_JAYGHV010000002.1:0-53578 GCF_034932145.1 Spirulina sp. 06S082
AGGCTATCGTATTGATTTTCTTGCTCGACAAATTCGGATCGATTTGGTTTGGGTGGGAGAGAATACAGAGGAAAATGAACAGAGTTTGCGTTATATAGCTACTCGCGCTTTAAACCCAGACAAATTAAACTTGCTAACCAAAGAAATTGGTGCAGCAGTGGCTTTACTTAAAGACCCTGAATCAATTAAAATTAAGGATGAATATCTGAATGAAATTCAAGTAATTTTGGTGAAAGATTTTACCAATCAACAAGATTTTGCAACAAGATTTAAGTTGAATTCAGATACGATCGATCGTTTCTTGAAGGGTGAACCAATCCATTACAAAGAATTTATTACAATGTGTAATGCTTTGGAACTTGACGATCGCAAAATTGAAGAAATTCATCAACCAGTATACAGCGATCTCGAACTCGAGGTGCGATCGGATGCGCGAGAATATGGCTTTCAAGTTTCTCGTTCCGATCTGCTGAAATTGTTGGAAGTTCCTGCTTCCGAGTCATTTGCAAACGATCCACCCGATACAACCCCAAAAATTGGCAAAAATATCCCCAAATTACGTACCGAATTAGCAGAGGAATTGAAAAAATATTCTCTCCCATCTCAGCGTGGTGCTTTAGTTGTTGTTACGGGTTTTAAAGAAAGAGAAACTTTCGCGCGATCGGGAGTTTGGCGAAGTTTATCCAAACTAATAGAAACCGAAGAGGATTCTTGGGAAGATGTCCCTGTACTCTCTAACGAAGATCGAGGAGATTATATAAGAACGTTGTTTCCCATGCCCTTTTCTTTGTTTAAATTGGTAACAGAAGCAATACAAAAAGTATGGGACGATATTGCCGATCGCCTAAAGTCATCCAGCGATCGCGATCTTAATAAGAATGACGATAATCCAACAAGGAGATCTTAATGTTTAACTCAAAGTATAATCCTATGGATGTAATTTTTTATTCTGCGATCGAGAGATTCTTAGGACGCTCTTTTGAACAAGGTGCAAAAGGTCAAAAATTACACCCGAATTCTTTAATCTATGTAGAGCGAAAAGCAGATGCAGAACTCTGGCAGTTTTTGACAAGCGATCGCGTTAAGTCCTCCATTTGCTATATTTTTGCAGCACCACAAATGGGAAAATCGAGTTTGATGGAAAAGACAGCTTACAAAATATCTAAAGCCAAAAATGTTCGCTGTATTACGATTCAAATTGAGTTGAAGCAATCCGAGGAACTAATTTCAGAAGATTTCTTCTATTTCAGATTATTACAAATCGTTTGCGAAAGACTAACCGCACAACAGATCGAGATTACCAATGAATTGAATGCTTTTTGGACAAGAAATAGCCAAAATTATCCTCTACAAAAATGCAGCGAATTTTTACAGCGAATACTTGCTGGGATTGGCGATCGCACTTTAATAATTTTTATTGATGACATTCAACATATATTGAACTGGAATCTCCAAGAAAGTTTGGTTACATTTATTCAAAGTTTATCCAATCTTGAAGCAAATCTGTTAAGACGACTCAAGTTCGTTTTTTTAGGAGTTGTGCATCCTGATGATTTTTGTCTTGATTTGAGAGCAACCGAGGAAAAGTCTAAGATTGTAGAACTAAATAGCTTTCAGAATAATGATTGTCAATGCTTGCTTGCTGGGTTAAAAAAAACTAGCTCAAAACCTAATCTCGTTTTGCAAGAAATTATGTACTGGACTCGAGGAAAACCTTTTTTAACAATTCTTTTATGCCATAAAATGACTCAAAATGATAGAATGAGAAATGAAGGAGACTTAAAAAAGCGAATTCAAAATTTAGTTAATAAGGAGATATCTACAAAATATTCACTTTTGCGATCTCACTGTGAACAAGTTACCAATTTTCTCATTCGAGGCGATCCTAACGATCTCGATCGCAAGTGTTACACTTTAAATCTATACGCACAAATTTTGCAAGGGCGATCGATTCAAAAAGATGAAAACTCGCGATCGCAGACAGATTTACTCATATCGGGTTTGGTAATTCAATCGGAAAAAATTCTACAAATTGCCAACTCGATTTATCAACAAATTTTTACCTTAAAATGGGTAGAAAAAACGCAAAATCAACTCAAACAACGGAGGCCTAAGATGGCTAGTTCAAAAATTTACAACCGTAAAGTCTATATGCTTATCGATCAAAGTGGCTCAATGGCCAAACGAGATGATTTGTTTAACAAAAAACGGCGTTGGGAAGCGATTCCAGAAGTCATTGAAAGTCATGTTTATAATATTCTCAAGCATCAAGGAATGAATGGTGAGAAAATTTGTGACGATATTACACTAACTTTATTCAGTCCCAATCGCCCTGCTACTGTTTCTCGTGTAATTTACGATGATGCAGAAGTTGCTGATATTTTTGCGGAAAATAACCCTGATAGTAACACTTTCGTTACTCCAACAATAACGCAAGTTGTCGATCAATGGTTTGGAACACGGAATAATCAAGGTGGATTTGTGATTATTTATACTGATGGTGTTCTTGACGATCCCGATCAATTTGAGAAATTCGTTGAAACAACTTGTCGTAAATTGAACAGTCAAGACGAATTGAAAATTGTCATTGTTGGTTTCGGGAGCGATATCAATCGAGATCCTAAGTTTTATCTTAAACTGGATGCCAATACGAGCAGTTTTTTAGATAAAAATGCCAAACCCTGTAATATTGTTGTTTTCGATTTGTTAAACAAAATGTCGGGTATTATCGATCTGCTTAATCGTCAATTGGAAAACCCTGAAGCGGGTTTAGCTGAATGGGGGCGCGAGTTTTGTCCGGAGTTGTACTAAAATCAATCTCGCTATTTGTATTGTAAAAAAAGATAAATTATTATATTTTACCCCTCTCTTTGGGGTATTTTTTATGAAAACTGAAAGATTAGTGACATAAAATAACACAATATTGAGGAAGAAAAACCCTATTCTCCCAAGGGTGAAAATTCTAAAATGATTTCATTGATTGAACTGGATAGGAGATTACGATGAAAGGAACGATGAAATTTGCCGTGCTGGTGGGAATTGCGAGTATGTTAGCGATCGCCAATCCCGATAAAGAAGATTATCTCAAACACGCAGCGTGGAATTTTCAGGAAAAGTCATGCAAACAAGACCCCATTGCTCTTCCCGCTAAAGTAGTTTGTGGAACCCTCGGTACGTTGCCTCCTGAAATTGCTACCCAACCATTAATTAATAGTTATAGCCGTCGTCAAAATTATGTTTTGTTCAGTCTCTATACCACTGATATATGGGGCATGAAAACAAATACCGTGGCGATCGCGGGACATTTTTTCACTCTTTAGCGGCATCGGTATGATGTCAACAGCGAGAGACGATTGTTAACTGATAACTGTTAATGGGGTTGCAACCCCGAAGAGACAATAATGCGATCGCGCCCTTCTTTCTTGGCTTGATAGAGGGCGCGATCGGCTGATTTGAGCAACCCTTCAGCAGTGCTTCTGGTTGTGGGAATTAAACTAGCAATACCAACACTAATAGTAACATATTGTCCCGATCGCGATTTCTCGTGGAGGATTTGCAATTTTTTTAGGGATTTACGAATACTCTTAGCCACGGTAACGGCTCCATAGGAGGGGGTACTCGGTAAAATGAGGGCGAACTCCTCCCCACCATAGCGGGCGACTAAATCTCCAGGACGTTGAGCAACTTCGGCGATCGCCGCCGCCACTTTTTGCAAGCAACTATCTCCAGCTTGATGCCCGTAAGTATCGTTATACAGTTTGAAATAATCGATATCGCACAATATTAGAGACAGTGGTTCCTCTTCTCGCACCATGCGCCGCCATTCTCGCTCCAAGGTTTCATCAAAACAACGGCGATTGGCGATTTGCGTCAAGCCGTCAAAAGTGGCCAAACGCTGTAGGACCTCTAAAGTTTGTTGTCGTTTTGTAATATCAATACCCACAATAAAAGCAGCGCGATCGCGGTTGTATTTCTGAGCCACAATTAAATAGTGCCGAGAAGTCCCACTAATATCCGAGACAATTTCCCCAAAGCGATCGCGCATCGGACTTTTGAAAAAATCCCGCACGAAATTATTAAAATCCGAACCTGCCCCTAAAAAACCGATATTTTTGCCAATAAAATCATCCGGTGTTAAGCCAAATAAATCGGCCAAATGGTCATTCACCCCCAAATAATTCAAATCCGCACTGATCCAAGACACCATCCCCGGCACCGCAGCCAGCACCGACTCAAGCTGATCCTTGGCAACCCGCAGGGTTTCCCCTGCTTTGGCCAATCTGGTCGCATCTGCTAACAGCCGTTCGTTCAAATTAAACAGGGCTTCTGTTGTGGTTTCATATTTTTGTGTTATACTTGTATCATCATCTTGTAGTATAAAAGAAAACGGCTCATGGGTCGAGCAAAGCGCTTCGAGAGCGGCAATACGCCGACGGAGGGCGATCGCCTCTTTAATGAGTTGTTCTTTACTTTTGTCTTCGTCTCTCATAAACTTTGCCTTTTCTCCCCAAGAGAGATGATAATGTCCCACACCTTGTTCTCTAAATCATAAAAAACTTGGAGGCCAATAAACGATTTTCTCCCATTGCTGGGAATATTCTTTAGGTTGGGATATTTTGGCGATCGCCAACTCTCTGACAATTTGTTCTCTTTTGCTGCCATTTTTTTCATAAATGTTACAATACTTAATATTGAGCTTCGGCAACTTGCCCTCAAGGTAGCCATGAAGAGGACAGTCAAAAGGGGATTTCTCAGGAAGCTGAGAGCAAACAAAAAATAATTAACTCAATGTGGGGGTTCGTGTGATAGAATGAAAAGTTCGCGACAATTTATTCTTGCCATTGATTCTCGATTTCCTGAATAAGGAATCCAAAGAATTATTAATTTTAACGTCGAGAATTCTCAGAAAACATCTAAACGCGACGTTAACTCAAGTGCCATTGATTTCTACCCAAATGCCATGAAAACTGCGAAAAACTCCACCGATCCCGTTCGGACCTACTTGCGAGAAATCGGTCGCGTTCCCTTACTGAGTCATGAGGAAGAAATTGTCCTGGCCAAGCGGATACAAAAAGCGATCGCTCTGCAACAAATCAAAGAAGAGCGCGAAAGCCAACAAGAAAACGAACTGAGCCTGGAAGCCTGGGCGAAAGCTGCCGAAATGACCCCAGCAGAAGTACGGCGCATTGTAGACGCTGGGGAAATGGCGAAGAACAAAATGGTGGAAGCGAACCTGCGCCTAGTTGTTTCCGTGGCCAAAAAATATATCAAGCGCAATCTCGATTTATTAGACTTGATTCAAGAAGGCACCATCGGAATGCAGCGCGGGGTAGAAAAATTCGACCCCACCAAAGGCTTTCGTTTCTCGACCTACGCTTACTGGTGGATTCGTCAGGCCATCACTCGGGCGATCGCGGAAAAAAGCCGCATGATTCGCCTACCCATTCACATCACCGAAAAACTGAATAAAATCAAGAAAGCTCAACGTCAATTGACCCAAAAATTGGGACGAGCAGCGACTATCCCCGAATTGGGCAAGGAATTGGATCTCACCCCCCAACAAGTGCGGGAGTGCTTAGAACGGGCGCGTCACCCCTTATCCTTGGATTTACGGGTGGGAGACAACCAAGACACCGAATTGGGAGAACTGCTCGAAGATGACGGACAATCCCCCGAGGAGTTCGCCACCCAATCTTCCTTGCAATTGGACTTGGAAAAGTTAATGGTAGATCTGACCCCTCAACAGCGTGAAGTCATCGCTTTGCGTTACGGTTTGCGGGACGGACAGCCTTTAACCTTGGCCAAAATCGGAACGCAACTCGGGATTAGTCGGGAACGAGTCCGACAATTGGAACGAGAAGCCCTGAAGAAATTGCGCCAGCGTCGAGGAGCCGTGCGGGAATACTTGGCGAGTTAACCCATGAGCGATCGCCGTTCTTCACTAAAGCTGACAGACTGGGAAACCCGTCTGTCAGTTTTGGCTGAGTCGGAATTGCGGCGATCGCTGTTAGCATGGTATCGCCAGCAGGGTCGGACGCTTCCCTGGCGAGGAGAAAGCAGCGATGCTTATAAAATTTGGATTTCGGAGATCATGCTGCAACAAACGCAAGTGAAAACCGTCATTCCTTACTATCAACGATGGTTGAAGCGTTTTCCCACCGTTGAAGTTTTAGCCGCAGCCGACGGACAAACCGTTCTCAAAGCCTGGGAAGGTTTGGGCTATTACGCTCGGGGTCGCAATCTCCATAAAGCTGCCCAGCAAATTTTAGAGAGATATGAGGGCAAGTTTCCTGATTCCTTAGAAGCGGTATTAAAGTTACCTGGAGTCGGTCGAACCACAGCAGGGGGCATTCTCAGTGCAGCATTTAATCAACCCATCTCGATTTTAGATGGGAATGTCAAACGAGTTTTGGCTCGTTTAAGTGCATTGCCGATACCGACGGCAAAAGCAACAAACGCTTTATGGTCGTTGTCCGATCGCCTCCTCGATCGCGCTAACCCTCGGGATTTTAATCAAGCCATCATGGATTTGGGTGCAACGGTTTGTACTCCCAAAAATCCCACTTGTCTCCTTTGTCCCTGGCAACAACAGTGTCAGGCTTATTCACAAGGACTTCAATCGCAATTACCCATGAAAGAAAAAGCAAAGCCTTTACCTCACAAGAATATTGGTGTTGCCGTGATTCGTAACGAACGGGGACACATTCTCATCGATCGCCGTTTGGATGAAGGGCTATTAGGCGGGTTATGGGAGTTTCCTGGGGGGAAGATCGAGGAAAATGAAACCGTTGAAGAGTGTATTAAACGAGAAATTTTAGAAGAGTTGGGGATTGAAATTGAGGTGAGAGAGCATTTAATTACCCTCGATCATGCTTATACTCATTTTCGCATTACTCTTAATGTTCATTATTGTCGCTATTTGGGAGGGGAACCCCAGGCGATCGAGTGTCAAGAAATTCGCTGGGTGACTTTAGATGAAATCGACCAATTTCCTTTTCCTAAAGCCAATATTCGCATTATTGAAGCATTACGAGAACAGAATTTAAAATCAATCTAAATTCTAAAACTCAAAAATGAGAGTTAGCCAAGTAATCAAAGCGATCGATACTTCAAGGTAATTTCAACAGAGATAAGAGCAAAAGAAAAACAATCTCTAGTAGATAGCTAATAAATACACTAGGATTTAAAAATCCATCCCACAGATAGCCCTTACGTTTTGGAGACTCATTACGCTTGAAAGCCTGGCACTATTCTCGGTATATTGCAGGACTGCATAGATTACTATCTTACGATTCCAGAAAAATTGACAAAAAAGAAGACAAAAAACCTGCCGAAGCAGGGTGACGAGATTCATGACCAAAAAAGTAATGGCAATGGCAGTTTCTGAGGTATTAGAAAGTTTAGCCATGACGCGATCGAGACTAAATCTTCGTTTACCTTGCCCAAACTTTCCCTCGATTCTGTTGCGGATTTTTTCATCTTCTCTTGCTTGTTTTTTCGCTTCTTTACTAACATTTTTTGGCGGCCTTCCTAAAGGCACTCCACTGATTCTAATCTCTCTCTCCTTGCACCAAGCTCGATTCGCTCTTGTACGATATATCTTATCAACATGAACTGATTCGGGATAATGTCCTGTAAATTCTTTGTAGGCTTCTACTTGTGCTTTTAAATCTCCACTTTCATTGAAATTATCCCAACTTATTTTGTCTCTCTTCACATAACTTTCCCTCCAAAAGGAATTCAAATGTTTCTCCTTGGTTATCTGTTTGCTCTCTTTTTCTGTACATCTGTTCGTAAAAATGCGGGGTTTTTCTCTATTTTACCCCTTTTTATCCCATTTAATTCTATTTTTTTGTTTCTCTAAGCCTTACACAGCAATCTTTTTATCTCTTTTCAGCAAACCCTAATTAAGCAATAGTGGTTAAACCATCGAGATAATCTTGGAGTTGGCGATCGTGATCGTGACTGAGAGTTCCTAATGGCAATTCTGCTCGGGAAAAAGCCCGCGCTTCTGAAATTTCGAGGGTATCTTCCACTTTTAAAGTTCCTGTGGCACGAACTTCTAATAGCAGACTAATTGAATGAATTCTCGGATCGCGATCGCGGGAAGAATAAATGCCAACCAAGCGACCAAATTCAACAACTTCTAATCCTGTTTCTTCTTTTAATTCTCGCCTTGCTGCGGTTTTTAAGTCTTCTCCCCAATCAATAATTCCCCCAGGTAGTCCCCATGTTCCTGTATCTCGGCGACGAACTAAGATGATGCGATCGTCGGGTAATAGGGGAATCAGGGTTGCGCCGGCGATGGGATGACGAAAAATAACACCGAGAACAGTAGAGATAAACTGCCAATATTGACGCATAAAAGTTCCCATGAAAATCGAGAGGTAAAGACGCATTTAATTATACGATCGCCTAACAACATCCCGATGTTCCCAGTATTGCTTGATGATAGTGCAACCCCAAACATTTCAATGGCTCGAGGCAGATTTGAACTGCCGACCTTGGGCTTATGAGTCCCCTGCTCTAACCAACTGAGCTACCGAGCCTTTCTTTTTTTGCCTTAACTATGATAACACAATTTTTATGAATTTAGCTACCCAGAAAGAAAACGAGTAAGAAAAACTTACTCGTTTTTTAAATTAAAATTCTGGATTCAAAGGAATCAATTTAGCGATTTCTGGGTAAAAACGCCATTGGATTCGCTGCACCGCTTCCGGAAGGGTGAACCTCAAAGTGCAGGTGAGGTCCCGTGCTAAAGCCCGTGCTACCCATCAGGGAAATTTGTTGACCTTGCTCAACCCGTTCGCCTTGACGAACCAGAATTTTGCTGTTATGAGCATAGCGGGTCAAACTGCCATCGGGGTGACGAATATCCACCAAATTGCCATAACCGCCAGAATTCCAACCGGCTGAGACAACTTCACCAGAGCCGGCTGCATAGACAGGGGTTCCCGTAGGAGCCGCAATGTCAATCCCTTTGTGCATCCGTCCCCAACGAGGTCCGTAGCCAGAAGTTAGGGTTCCGCGAGCTGGCCACATATAGCCGTTAAAGACTTGAGGGCTATCGGGTAAGTAGCGATCGCGATCCTCTAAAGGGGGAATTTGGGGTTCTACGGTTTGTCCCGCCGGCATTTGCGAGAGGCGGTTATATCCTTGTGATGGAGCCGGAGCCGTGGCAACTAAAGGTGTTTCAGAACCGTTAGACCGCTCTGTTGACGGGGTAAGAGGAGGATTTTGATTGCGACTCCGATTTTGACGGCGATCTTCAACCGGAACCGTCAGAGTCGGTTTTGATAAAGAATTACGCTCGATCGCAGTGGGTGCAGCAGGAACTTCTGCTACAGGCCGAGTCGAAACCCTGGGTTGAGAAGATACGGGAGCCGTAACTCCGTTCTGCTGTTGGCGATATTCTTCCCGCAGCCGCATAATATCGTTCTTGAGTTGCTCTAAACGAGCATCATCGGAATCAATAGATGGGATTCGTGCTTGGGTTGTCGTTTGGGCAATCAAAGTCGGTTCGGAAGTCTCCGTGACATCAACCACAGTGGGAGATTGACTGACGCGATCGCGGACTTCCCGAGAGCGAGGAATTTTCAATTCGCGATCGACTTGCAGCAAGCGAGGATCGCTAATTTCATTACTTTGCATCAACTCGGAGACCAAGATACCATGACCGTCGGCAATGGTCTGGAGGGTATCTCCAACGCGAACGCGATAAACGGCTCCCGTAACAGCAGATAAGCTCACGGCTTGGCTTTCTGCTTGTTTAGCGGAATCGAGATTAACCGTTGGCACAATGGTAGAGCTTGCGGATTTAATACCCACAACTGCCCCATTTTCTTGAGTCGTAGCCGCGATCGCTTCTCGGGGAACAACCACCGAACTTTTCCTAGCGGTAGGCGCGATTGCTTGAGGCGTTTTTAATGTGTCGGTAGATTCAGGAGATTTGCTTAAATCTTTACGAGTCGAAGATTCGTTCTCGTCTGTATTGTTTGCTGTGGAAATGAAGGATGTTTTACTTGTTTCTTGAAGAGCATCGGCCTTGGAACTCTCTTCACTCGCGCCACTAATGGCGGGAATTTTTAAAGTTTGTCCGACAGCTAGAACCTCTTCAGATTCAAGGGCATTGGAAGCGGCAATCGTTTCTGGGTTAGTCCCATAATCCTTGGAAATTTCCCAAAGGGTATCTCCTTGCTCAACTTTATGCTCGATAATTGGAGAGGCAACAACATAAGGTACGGGTGTTGTCTGTTCCGTTTTCATTTCCGTTTTCGTTTCGGAAATAGCCTCAATCCTTTTCGGGGCGATCGCACTAGGCGCAGTTGCCTCAGATTTGGCTTCAGATAAAGCCTGTAAAGGAATTTGAGCATTAGCGATCGCGGCTTCTGTGGCGATTGCTGCTTTAGTCTGACTGGGTAAAAGTACGCCAGCCGTTGCGCCCATTGAGAGAGCGGCAATTCCTAAGACGGCAGCACTAGCACGGCGGGCGGCTTCGCTGGAATTGCTTCTGGGGGCGTTGGCTTCCTTAGTAATGGGTTGGGAAGAATTTTGCAAGGAATTCACCGAACCGGAAGGAATAGATTTATGGTTTTGTGCGTGAGAGGATATCAACAACAACCTCCTAGTTGTAATGAGCGATTGACTTTTACGATTGAGACATTTGATTAAACACGGCTGACAATGCAACTCCTGCTCATCATTGTTCCCAAAAGCGCGATGGCGATCGCTGAAAGTTCAGTAAATTGAGTGACCTAGGTAAGATTACTCTGCTTTTCCAAACAAGTCAAATTTGTTTTGGGTGCGATCGAGATGGGAGCGTTAAAACAACTTACCCCATCTCAACCCTACTGTCCGGATCGAACGATTCAGGAATCGCCAGACCTTGGGATGTAGTTTATGTCCTGAATAGCAAGGAGTTGATGATTACTCTACGCTAACTTTGCAAAAATCGACAAGTCCCGAAAAGAGCAGATATAGAAATTTCTTATTAAACTTTTTGGTTTTTGTATAGTGTATTACTAAATTCTCTGTCATCTTGTCTTTTTTCGTCCACTCAAGTCTCATTATTTTTAGTTCTACTTTATAACTATTGAGATATTCAATAGTCTTGACAATCAAATTAGACAAGATAAATTCCTTTATTTACAGTATTTGCAAGCACTTGAGTCTAGATTTCTTTTCGAGTGCTTTAAAACGATAAAGCAATAAAAAGATTTTGTTCTCAATCTGATTCCGATCGCCTTGTCCGATCGCCTGAGTGGAGATAACCCAATTGTCTCCGCGCTTCAAATAAGACGATCGCAACGCTATTGGCTAAATTGAGACTCCGAACTCCTTTCTGAGTCATGGGAATGTATAGTGTTGTGTTACATTTGTCAAGAATTTGCGGCGATAAACCTGAAGTTTCGCTGCCAAATAACAACCAATCATCTTCGCGAAAGGCAAAATCTGCATAACTGCGATCGCCGCGAACGCTAAGTCCGAGGGTGCGACCTCCTGCCTCAGAGCAAACCCGATCAAACTGTTCGATATCTGCGTGGTAATGGATATCGACATAAGGCCAGTAATCCAAACCCGCTCTTTTGAGGTGGCGATCGCTAATCTCAAAGCCAAGAGGGGCAACTAAATGAAGTGGAGTTTCAGTTGCCGCGCAGGTTCTGGCGATATTTCCGGTATTGGGAGGAATTTGGGGTTGAACGAGAACAATCTTGGGCATGGGAACGGATTAATTACTGGTAGGAAATACTGACTCGAAGAGTAATTGTTCCTATATCTCTTTTTTTCAGAGCCGACGGCAAGGAACGATTGATTAGTATTTGTAAAGTCTTGTTAATTTAATGAAGAGAACGAGGAACGGAAAATAAACAATGGAGGGAGAAAAAAGTCAAGTCTTGAATCATCAGTTTGTTCATATCAGAGTTATAAGTAAATTTCAACAATCGATCGCCCTGCTGTCAAGCGATCGATTGGCGGTATCGTACTAGGCAAAAGGCAAAGTTTAGGGATTAATTGGGATCAAGCGGCCATCAGTTGACAGAGTTTATCTGCTAATTCGCGTTCTTGTTGTTCTGCCTGTTGAATGCTGCGAAGGAGAATTTCCCGAGGGGAGAGTCCTTGTTCTAATTGGGTCAGCCATCTTTGAGCCTCATTCCCTTCCCGCAGAATTTTGCGGAGAGGAGAGAGAAAACAACTCAAACCCCGTTGTTTGGCGAGAAGGCTTGTTTCGTCGTATAGTTCTTCAATCCAATCTCGTGCAGAAATAGTTCTCCCATCCTGCCAATGCTGTAATTGAGCGTCTAAGCTGTGACGCGCTACGGCAATTTCATTAGCATCGGCGAGATCCATGAGTTCTTCCGCAGTAAAGGAACTGAGAAGGAGGGGATCGAGGTCAAGTTGTTCTTGAAGTTGCAACAAACGCACCTCGAGAAAAGCGAGAATGGATAATAGAGCAATTGGATCGATAACCAGATCGCAAATTCGCAGTTCGAGACGGTTGAGATCGTAAGGACGGCGATCGCCATTGGGACGTACCGACAGCCAGAGATGTCGAACATTTTGCATGGTTCCCAGTGCCAATTGTTCTTCGGTCCAGCGAATATAATGGTCGTGACTGGCAAAGAGAGGAACTTGGGCAGGAGTTTTAGGGAACATTCCCCATCGGGTTGAATGGTAGCCTGTAATTTTGCCATCTAAAAAGGGGGAAGAGGCACTCAGTGCCAAATAAAGTGGTGCTTCTACCCGCAAAAGGCGACAGGCACGCATCAAAGTTTCGGGGTCAGAAATACCGATATTAAGATGGATACTCGCGGTTACGACTTTGGTGTGGTAGGTCGTTTCAATATAAGTATGATAAGGATTGCCAGGATCGGAGCGATAAAATTGGCGGGTGTCTCCTAGGGAGAGGGTGCTACCGGGAACGATGGTGTAATCTCCTAGCGATCGCAGATAGGTTCTCAAACGCTGTCTCGGACGCACTAAGGCACAGAGTAGGCGATCGTAACAGCAATAGGGAGCCGTGGTATATTCCACATTACGATTATCGGGTTCGCGCACAAAACCGTCTAAATTTTTAACGATCTGGTCAGAAAGACCAACAATATCCCCTTGAGGCGATCCGGTATAGAGTTCGATTTCACAACCTTTCGATAACAACATGATTAAAAGTTCCTTTGTTGGTGATTGGCTCTGGGAGACTATGGCCTAGAGTTAATGTTAAGCCGTTTCTGTATCCATTTTGTGCATTTCCAGGCGGCGATCGCAACTTCGGTACTGCCAATAAACGCAAATTAACGGAATTTGCCACGGGCAATAAGATTCAAATCGAATTAGCGAGTTAACCACTCCCTTTCCTCTGCTTCTTCCTCTGCTTCTGCTTCTCGAGCTTTTCTACCTGAGTCCAGCAATACAACGTTCGTCGAGTTTCCATGAATTAGCCAGACAGATAATTTTTTTCAGAGATGACATATATTGATATTTCCCCACTTTTTATTAAGATACTGTGCAACTAAACGACGATGACAATTATGCGGTTTTGCTTCGCTACAGAGCAGACAAGCATCATCAATTTGTTCTGGAGATATTTTTGTCTCAATTTTGCGATCGGCTATAAGTTGCAAAAAATTCTGTTCATAAGTTTCCCAATCTCCTTTCTTCTTTTTATATTCATCAAGAATATCTTTTGTTGGAGCTAGATCGAGAATGTGAATGTAATCAATATTGGCAATTTTTTTGAGAAAGTATGCCAGATCGGATTTTTTTGTAAATCCAGCTAACTGGGAAACATTGTTTAAACGAGTATCTATAATTCTTTTCACTCCTGCTTTTTCAAGTATTTCAAAAAATTCTCGAGCCGTTTTTTTTGTAAAACCGATTGTGAATAAATCAATTTTCTCCTTCATCATAACCCCCATTTTTTTCGATATACGCAATCTTTTCGCCTTGAATTTTATATGCTTTTGTTAAACATTCTTCTTTTGTTGGTAAATCCCTAACAAAGAGAGAAAGTTGAATCGGTTGATTTGAGTTAGGCTCAAAATTCCCAAATCCATGTTTTTCAAGGAGTCTTTTTTCTAAGTGGCTATGGGTTTCTAAATCACCGTTTTTCAAAATGTGATGAATCTCTAAATCGAGATGCCGTAGGTACTGACAGATGAGAATGGCTCGATGACAGTCTAATGGATCTTTCTCAGAACACATTAGAGAAATTCTATATTTCTCCACACCTTTCAAAATTCTTTTGATTCCTTCTCGAAATTCATGGGTTTCAGCAATTTTTTCATACACCGCTTTCCCATTAAGATAACATTCTCGATTACTTGCTCTTGCTCCTAGTTCCTTCCCTAGAAATACATATTTAATTCCCTCTCGATCTAGATATTTTTTCAAAGCTATTTGACTGAAATGGGGTAAGAAGCGGCTGTATGGATGCGATCGCACATCGGCAACGGCAGTGATTTCATGCTTTTGCAGCAGAAAGATAAAATCATTTATCTCTTGATTAGAATGACCAATAGTGAATAAATTCATGAAACTCTATAGATTAACTCTAGTCAATCAACTATAAAACATCATAATATAACAGGATAGATTTGCCAAACCAGAAGGATTGAGAAAAACAGGATGTTATTGTCACTCAGAATTGAAAATTTTGCCCTCATCGATCGCCTCGAATTGGAATTCGGACAGGGTTTGAATGTGTTGACGGGGGAAACGGGGGCGGGAAAATCGATTATTCTCGATGCTATTGATGCCACTTTGGGGGGCAAAATATCCAGCCGTTTTATCCGCACGGGAAGCCAAAAAGCCGTTGTCGAAGGAACATTTTTACTAGATGAGGCGATCGCCAATTGGCTGACGGAACAAGAAATCGAACCTATTGAAGAAGGCTGCGTCATTTGCGCTCGGGAATTAGCCGTCACAGCCAAGCATTTTCGCTCTCGATCGCGCATTAATGGCGTTCTTGTCAATCGTAACGTCATGGCACAACTGCGCGATCGCCTCGTGGAAATTACCGCCCAAGGGCAAACCGTACAGCTTTTGCTCCCCAACCGCCAGAGGGAGTTATTAGACTCTTACGGGGGCGATGCCCTCTTGCCCGCCCGTGAGGTCGTTGCACGGGTTTATGAGGCTGCCAAGGCTGCTAAAGATGCCTTAGAACAACGTCAGAGATCCGAACAGGAACGCCTGCAACGGATTGATTGGCTTAAATTTCAACTCCAAGACCTGGAAGCCGCAGAAATCGAAGATCCCGAAGAATTAAACAACCTCGAACAAGAAAGCGATCGCCTCTCCCACGTGGTTGAATTACAAAACCTCAGTTATGAAGGCTATCAACTCCTCTATCAAAGCGATGGTGAGGAAGAAGCGATCGCCGATCGGTTGGGAAAAGCAGAAAGTTTGCTGGAAGAGATGCAGGGCTACGACGGGCAGTTAGAATCTATTCTAGAAATGGTTCGCAGTGCCGTCGCTCAAGTGGTAGAAGCAGGACAGCAATTGAGCAGTTATGGGGATAGTTTGGAGTCAGACCCCCAGCGTTTAGCAGAAGTTGAAGAACGGATTCGCAACCTCAAACAATTGTGCCGCAAATATGGTCCCGATCTCAAAGATGCGATCGCCTATTACGAAAATCTGCAAACTGAACTCGCACAACTCACCGATCGCGGTCAATCCCTTGAAAGTTTAGAACAAACTTATCAAGAACGCTATCAAGATTTAACCGTAGCTTGTGAAACCCTGACCCAACAGCGCCAAACCGCCGCCCAACGCCTCGCCCAACAACTGATCGGCGAACTGAAACCCCTGGCAATGGATCGAGTCCGTTTTGAATGTCGTCTCATCCCGATCGCTCCCACCGCAACCGGAGGCGATCGCGTCCAATTTTACTTTTCCCCCAACCCCGGCGAACCCTTGCAACCCCTCTCCGAAACCGCTTCGGGAGGAGAAATGAGCCGCTTTCTCCTCGCTCTGAAAGCCTGTTTTTCGCAAATGGAAGCCCCTTCCAAAAGTCAGAAAACCTTAATATTTGATGAAATCGATGCGGGAGTTTCCGGGAAAGTCGCCGAGGCGATCGCCGAGAAGCTACATCAACTCAGTACCCCTCATCAAATCCTCTGTGTCACCCACCAGCCCTTAATTGCCGCCCTTGCCGATCGCCATTTTCGCGTCGATAAGCGAGTCGAAAAGCCGAAAACAAGTACCCTCTCTTCAGAGAAAAATGGAGAAAATGACGATAAACTATCAGTATCCCAAAGCGAACCTCGTACCCTAGTGGGCGTAACCCGGTTGGAACGTCACGATAGCCGCCGCGACGAACTGGCTCAATTAGCAGGAGGACACTCCTCCCGAGAGGCTTCTACCTTCGCCAATTCCTTACTGGCTCGAGCCGCAACCCGTCGCAAACAGTCAAATCCCTAAAAAAACAATTGAAAAAACAATAAAGATTTATTAAAGTTCCATTAATGTATAAACTCCTTCCGAGCAGTAAACTAGAGAAAAAATTGCTATTGTGTTGGCAGGATTGCGATCGCTGAGAATTTAACCGCTAGAATACATTCAATCAAACCCAACCAACCCCTTAATATTCCCAAATTTATACAACAAAACGAATATGACTGCTGCATCTCCTGAACCAACTATATTAGAACACACCGGGCAAACCATCGATATCGATATTGCCTCTGATGCTGGAGAGCAAAATGGTGCGAGTCCGTCCCCCAGTCCCAGTAATGGCGCTGGTAGCGCCCTAGTGACGGCAAAAGGGACATTCTCTAGCTTTCTCGCCCCTCTCAACAAAGAGTCGTTCCAAAAAGTTGTTGTTGATGTTGAAGATAAACTCAAAGTTGTCAATCAAACCCTATCTCTCCTCGATAGTGTTTTAGACAGCGAGGGATTTGACGCAATTCTTGATGAAATGTTGCGATCGATTACCCTCAAAACCGGGGAATTATTGGCCGCCGATCGCACGACCATTTATTTACTCGACGACGATCAAGACGAACTTTGGTCAATTGTCGCCAAAGGTAGCGATGGTAAACCGATCGAAATTCGCATTCCCGTAGGACAAGGAATTGCTGGAGAAGTAGCGCAATTTAAAGAAGTCATTAATATTCCCTTTGATTTTTACGACGATCCGCGCTCGGCCTCTGCCAAACAATTTGATAAAAAGAATAAATATCGCACCTATTCCATGTTGGCACTGCCCCTCTTAAAAGAAGCACAAGAAGAGGGAGAACAACCGGAATTAGTGGCCGTCGTCCAGTTAATTAACAAGCTAAAACCCGGTTATAATCCCAATGATTCCCTCGGCGATCGCATTTCCCACGAAGGATTTGCCGAAGAAGATTTACGAGTTTTTGCCAATTTTGCCCCCTCTATTCGCCTCATTCTCGAATCCTCGCGATCGTTCTACAAAGCCACCCAAAAACAAAGAGCAGCGAATGCCCTCATTGAAGCCACCAATTCCTTAAGTAAAGGGAATTTAGACCTAGATACCACCCTGAGAACGGTCATGGACGCGGCGAAAAAGCTCATGAACGCCGATCGCAGCACCCTCTGGCTCATCGATCGCGATAAAAATGACCTTTGGACCAAAATTCCCCTTCCCGATGGCAGTTTGAAAGAATTACGAGTTCCCATTGGAGTCGGATTTGCCGGACAAGTGGCGGAAACTGGGCATATTCTTAACATTGGTTTTGACCTTTACGATCATCCCGACTCGGAAACCTCACAAAAATTTGACCCTGCCAACGGCTACCGGACTTGCAGTATGCTCTGTATGCCAGTTTATAACTCCGATAACGAATTGATCGGCGTAACGCAACTGGTCAACAAACTGAAACAAGGAGAACATCCCGACTACGATGCCTCTACCTGGCCAGAGCCTCCGGAACGGTGGAAAGCCAGCTTTAATCGCAGCGATCAGGAGTTTATGAAGGCATTTAACATCCAAGCGGGAGTCGCCCTGCAAAATGCCACCCTCTTCGCGAAAGTTCAGCAGCAAGAACAAATGCAGCGAGATATCTTGCGGAGTTTGACCAACGGGGTCATTTCTACGGATAAAAATGGGGTTGTTTTGGCCGCCAATGAAAAAGCAAAAGAATTGCTCGGGTTTGACGAGAATAACCCCATTGAAGGCAGAATTATGAGCGAATTGGTGGAAATTAAGGGCAAGGATATTACGGATAAAAGTGATGTTGCGAAAAAAGGTGATTTTTCCGAGTGGTTTAATCGCGCTTTACATCCTGGGGAAGAAAAAGACAGCGAACAGTATTACCCCGATAAAATCATTATATCTGCTGAGGGAGAAGAACACAGCGTTAATCTCTCCATTAACTCTATTTCTGATGCGGCTGATGTCAGTAATGTTTATGGTGCCTTGGTGGTTATGGATGACATCAGCGACGAAAAACGCCTCAAGAGTACCATGTATCGTTATATGAACCAAGAGTTAGCGGAACAGTTACTCGATGGCGGCGGTAATATTGGTTTAGGAGGCGATCGCAAGGAAGTTTCGGTACTCTTCTCAGATATTCGCAGTTACACCTCCCTGACGGAAAAACTGCAAGCAGAAGAAGTGGTACAAATGCTGAACGAGTATTTTGAGAGTATGGTTGATGCCGTATTTGACCATAAAGGGATTCTCGATAAGTATATTGGGGATGCCATGATGGCGGTATTTGGAACCCCCAACCATTTACCAGATCATGCCATGCAATCGGTAAAAGCCGCTTTGGATATGCGAAAGCGCTTGGCTGCATTCAATGCGAAACGTGGAGGAGAAGGCAAGCAAACCATTAAAATTGGGATTGGGATTAACTCCGACTACGTCATTAGCGGTAACATCGGTTCGAGCAAACGGATGGAATTTACGGCAATTGGAGATGGGGTGAATTTGAGTTCTCGCTTAGAGGGTGCAAGTAAGCAATATGGCTGCGATATTGTTATTAGTGAGAATACTTATCGACAATGTGAAGGTCGATTAGTAGTGCGAGAATTAGACTGTATTCGCGTCAAAGGAAAAACGCAACCTGTTTCTGTGTATGAGTTAATTGCAGAATTAGGAGTTGATTCCCTTTCACCAGAACAAGAACAAATTATCGCACTTTATAACAAGGGACGAGAAGTTTATTTAGGGGGGAATTTTGGGTTAGCTCATAATTACTTTGCCACAATTCTCGAACTTAATCGTACTGATAAAGCAGCACGTTTGCACATGGAACGATGCCATCACTTTATCGATAATCCACCCGAGGAAGATTGGGATGGGGTATGGACGATGACAACTAAGTAAAAGGAAAGGGAAATAACGATTCCCCACTCCCTACTGCCGATCGCCCATGACGATGATACAATAAAGGAGAAATATAATTTCCCTAGCTTCATGAGCCATTTAGAGGAAGACCAGAACCATTCAAAGGCTGACTCAACGCAATGGATGTTGGCAGCCTTAACGGAAAAATTAGAGCAAACTTGCAAGGTTAACGAACAATTACAAAAATCTAATGGCCGCGCGATCGCGGCACTTGCAAATAAGTTTCAAGATGACCAAAAAGCTGAATTGGAGTTAATTCAAGCTAATACAATGGCGATGTCGAGTTTGATGGGAACTTTGGATAAGTTACAAGCAGGGCAAATGTCTATGACGCAAATCATCTACGAAAAACAAGCGATTCTCAAGGATTTTCGCGATATTATCGATACTATTTTGCAGAAAAGCGATCGCTATCAACAAGAAACCTGTCGTCAAATTGAAACAATTGCCAAGGAGGTGATGTCGCTACAAGAGAATTTTGCGAAAATGCAGAAAGATATATTCGCAATTTTGCAAGAACTATCTGCCGAACGGGATAATAAAAGAGACTCACAATTTTAATATCTCGTTGTTTCCGCCAAAGCAAAAATAAGATAAGATTATATTTGACTACCTACATTGAGAGATGAAAGTTTATGGAGAGATTTCGGAGATTCTGATGAAGAAGAGAACTTGAGATAATATCTGGAATTGAGAGTTTATCTCGTGTAGTTCTTAACAGTAGGAAACAAAGCTGAATTTACTTGCGTCATTGGTTCTCAGAATCAAAAAGTTTAAGAACTCGGTTTTTTCTACTTAACTCTGATATCTTTTCCATCGCCTTCTTTCTCAAAATAAGGACAGATTGGGGAACATCTACACCATCTACATCTACAGCTACAAAGCTCTGTAATTTAGCTTGAATCTCCTGTGGAGTCAAAATCGATGAACCCGAAATGCTTGGTTATTGCTACTTCTATCCTTCTCGTGCTGACAACACCTTTGCTGGCGAGAGCGAAAAATTTTACGCAAACCCGCGATATAATAGCTCAAGCGACCCTTCGCAACCGCACCTCAAACTTGTTCTCAGAACGAGTATCTTGCGATACAGTCATTACCGTGAGTGGTAAATTTAGCAAACTGTGCCGTCGTCGTTGAACGACAGAAACGAAAAAAATAATGTTGGCAATGTGCGATCTAATTAGGTTCAATACGCATGGCGATCGCTCCATGCAGCGATCGATTATGCAACGCGCTCCGATTTTTCCTCAAGGGGCTTTAAGGAGTTAAAATAACCTTGTTTCCATAATTGTAAAATAGCTTTTTCCATTGCTGCTTTGGTCAATTCGGGGACGACGATTAATCCGGGGAACGCTAAAAAAGGAGAGCCTAATTCAATCTCCTCATCTAAGTCTTGTTAAAGTTGTTTCCTCCTCGATAAAATTCTTTCTTTTCTTCGTTGTCCATGAATCGTATTTTGTATGAGTTGTTTAGCGATCGCCCTCCCGAGCCTATATTTAACCAGAAACGCGTTGTCGAATTCGATCGCGAAAATTTTCAGTAAGATATCGAAAGGAAAATCAGGAATTGGGGAAGAATCGTGATACGACGAAATTTGAGTCTCTTGCTACTGACGGGTTCCCTTGCATTGACTCCGCAATGGGCGCTTGCACAGACGCTGCAACAGTTACAAGACCAAGGAAACGCCGCTTTTGCCTCGGGAAACTACTCCCGCGCTCAACAAATTTGGCAAAAAATTATTGACAGCGATCGCACCAATGCTTTGGCCTATTATCACTTAGCCAATGCTCTGCGAGAACAAGAGAAATACGCAGAAGCGATCGCCGCTTATAATCGCTCCCTAGAAATCAATCCTAATGCCCCAGAAACCTACACGGGGCTGGGCATTGCCCTGATGGGTAGCCGACAGTTAGAAAGCGCCCTAGGAGCCTATCGCAACGCTATTCAACTCGATGCCGAATTTGCCCTAGCTTACATTGGTTTGGGGTTTGCTCTCACGGAAAGCGGCGATTTCCCCCAAGCGACGGCACTTTTCGATCGCGTCTTGACGCTACCGAATATCCCCGTCACGGATTTACCTGGAGTGGCTGCTAATAGCCATGCCGTGGCTCATAATGGTTTGGGCTATATTCACGTTAAACAAGGACAGTGGGAGGCGGCGATCGCGCAATATCAACAAGCGATCGCCCTGGATCCTAACGATGCTCAATCCTACCTCGAATTGGGGAGTGCTTTGGGTAAAGAAGAGCGCTACGAAGAGGCGATCGCCGCTCTAGAAAAATCCCTTTCCCTCGCTCCCGACAATGCTTGGACTTACTCGACTTTGGGGCTAGTTTTTCGGGAGCAAGGAAACTATCCTCAAGCGATCGCCGCTCATCAAAAAGCGATCCAACTTAAGCCCAAAGCTGCCATCCTCTACATTAATTTGGGCAATACCTTCAAACAACAGGGTCAGGGTATTGAAGCGATCGCCGCCTATAATCAAGCATTAGCAATCGATCCCGATTTTTCCCTCGCTTATGTGGGTTTGGGCTATGTCGTCGCCGAAACAGGGGACCTCTACGAAGCCTTGGATTATTTCCAACAAGCTACCCAAATCGATCCTAATGCGGGGGTGGCTTTCTTTCGGTTGGGCAGTCTATTGGCGGAACAACAGCGTTTTGAGGAGGCGATCGCCGTCTTCCAAGCAGCAATTCAAACCTATGACAATCTTGCCCGACAGTTCGAGGAGCAGAATCAACCCGAAAACGCCCGACAAGCCGCCCAAGGCAGTTCGACGGCTTATCTTGCCCTCAGTAAGTTACAACGCCGCCAGGAGCAACCTGATGCCGCTATTGCATCCTTGCAAGAGGCGATCGATCTGACGGACAATCCTACTGCATATATCGACCTCGGCAAGCTGCTCATGGCTCGCGGGGATAGTGAGGAAGCAGAACGGGTGTATCGCGACGCGCTAGAACGCCTTCCTAACGATCCGAAGATTTATTTATATCTGAGTTCTCTGCTGCAACAGCAGGGAAATTGGCAGGAGGCGATCGAATTGACTTTTCAAGGGGTGAAAATTGCGCCAGAATTTACAGTTTTTCATAGCAATTTGGGCTATTTACTCGAACGTCAAGGGAAGCTCAACGAAGCGGCGATCGCTTACGAACAGGCGATCGTCCTCGATCCCGAATACGCTCTTGCTCATAACAATCTTGCCATTATTCGCGAACAACAGGGACGCTGGGAGGAGGCATTACGCCATTATCGACGGGCGATCGCCATCGAGCCTGGCAATGCAGGTGCTTATAATGCTATCGGTACGATTTTGACCCAGCAAGACCAACTCGAGGAAGCTGAGGCAATTTTCCGCCAAGGAATTGAGGCACAGCCGGATTTTGCTTGGAGTTATTACAATTTGGGGGCGGTGTTGGAAAAACAACAAGATTGGGAGGGGGCGATCGCGGCTTATCGTCGTGCTATTCAACTCAATCTTGACGATCCCAAGGTCTATCTTAAGTTAGGGAATGCCCTCGAACAACAGGGCGATCGCGCTGGGGCTGCGGCTTTATTTCAAGAGGCGATCGAGATGAGTCCTGATTCTGTGGAAACTCGCTTCTTTTTAGGAATGACCCGCAAAAATCAAGGACAACTCGAGGAAGCTGAAAGAATTTTTCAAGAAGCCTTGCAACTCGCTCCCGAGGCTAGTGGAATTTATTATCAATTGGGTTTGACACAGTTGGAGTTAGAAAATTTGGAAAAAGCGGAAACCTCCTTCCGTCAAGCTGTTCAACTCGATGCCAGTAATATTCCTTCTTGGGTGCTATTAGGCACTGTCCTACACCGTCAGGGTAATTTGGAGGAGGCGATCGCCTCCTATCGGGAAGCCTTACAGCGCGATCCCGACAATGCTTATACTTACAATGCCTTGGGTTTAGTTCTGCGGGAACAAGGACAGTTTAATGCGGCTTTAGACCAGTTCCGACGGGCGATCGAACTCAATCCCGACTATGATGCGGCTCGGGATAATCTCCAACAAACCGAACGGTTTTTGCGCCAGTAGAAGTCGGGAGGTTAAATCTGTGGGGACGTGAAATTTCACGTCCCTAAAATAATACGATTTTGAGAATAATTGAGAATATTTCTTGAAAAAATTTGGATTGATAAAAGATTGCTATCTAGCGCGATCGCCATCAAAAATGAATATCATCTAGGTTTTCGGCTCTCCCGAAGGACATAAAAACAAATCTTGTTATCAATAATTGAGGCTTTTTGCTATTGTAGGACTATCAACAAAATTCTTTAATGAGAAGGAAAGGGCATTATGGTCGCAACTCAAGGTTTATTACGTTCTTTGAACGACATCGAGGAGAACGTCATTGGTTTGGAGAAAAACGTTACTATTCCTGTTTGTGAGGGCTTAAATATTGTCTTGGCAAGTTTTCAGGCGCTATATCTGCAATACCAAAAACATCATTTTGTAGTTGAAGGTTCTGAATTCTACTCCTTGCACAATACTTTTGATGAGTATCGCACGGATGTACAAGGTCACGTTCACGAGATTGGCGAACGCTTGAACGGTTTGGGAGGCATTCCCGTGGCGAGTTTCGGTAAACTTGCTGAATTATGCTGTTTCTCTCCAGAAGAAGATGGTGCTTACGATATGCGCCAGATGGTCGAACACGATTTGACTGCGGAACAAGCAATAATTAAGATATTACGCAGCCAAGCCGCACAAGCAGAAAGTTTAGGCGATCGCGCGACTCGCTATCTGTATGAAAAAATGTTGCTCGATACTGAAGAACGAGCTTATCATTTAAGTCACTTCCTTGCTTCTGATAGTTTAACAATGTCTTTTGTAGGACAAAGTTAGGATTCAGGTAAGATTTACGCGAACGAGATTCTGTCTTCCCGATCTGACCTAGAGACAAGATATACCTTGTCTCTAGGTCATACGTCGCCACAACTATATTTACTTACCAAAAAAACTGGGTTTAAAGCTCCGTCCTCTCTCACTTGGTTGGATATGCTGAGGAGCGGTCGAGGGATGCTGAATTTAATTTAGCATATCCAACTCAATGTCGCGAGGGGTCTCCCGTTATTGTCTTGGTGCGCGTTCCTTAGCTGTTCGCAAAGCGTTCCCGGAGGGAGTAGGAAACCTCAGCAGGGTCGCACCGCAATCTCCGATTTAACGGGAGAGGAATCGCGACTGGCTAAAAGCGTTCTTGATGCAGCATGGGGACAATTTATTACTATCATCGAAGCAGTGGCAGTCAAATGCGGCGTTCGAGTGGTAAAAGTTAATCCTCATGGAACATCTCAAGACTGTAGCGGTTGCGGCACGAAAGTCCCGAAAACTCTCTCGGTTCGCACTCATGAATGTCCGAAGTGTGGACTGGTGATGGACAGAGATGAAAATGCGGCAATTAATATTCTTAATCGGGCATTGGAAGAGCTACAGGTGGTGGGTCTCATCATCTCTGCTTGTGGAGGCTTAGGCGATAGTCAGCCTGTGAAGCAAGAAACTTCAAAGAATTGGGGGCGAGGGACGGCGAATCGCATTCGCCATGTCCAATCGCCCCGTTGGGTTCAACTTAGTCTTTTTTGAAGCTCCCGTTAGACCTGAAAGGTTAACGGGAGAGAACGTCACTAAGATAGCCAATCGCCTCCATTTTACTCGTTCTCATGTTCCTTTTCCTCATGTAATTTCGCAATCCAAGCATCCTCCCCCCCGACTGCTTTCCCCTTTTCAATATCACTAGAAGTTTTCCCCGTGATATAAATATAACCGCGCGGATCGATCGCCACCCCTGAAGAACCATCATAACCAGAACTACCCAATTGTTTCACCCATAAGCGATTTCCTAAAGTGTCGTATTTTGCCACCCAAATATCCATGCCTTGTACTCGTTTTCCTGCCTCTAATACCCCCGAAGTATTGCCTGTGAGATAAATATTATTTTCTGAGTCTGTTGCGACTCCGCAAGCGGCATCGTAGCTATAACTAGAACTGCCTAATTGTCGAATCCAGAGGCGATCGCCGTTAGTATTGTATTTTGCCACCCAAGCATCATAATATCCGGCAGCACCGATCGCATCTAAAGTTCCCGAAGTATAACCCGCGATCGCGATATTGCCTTCACTATCCGTTGCTACCCCCGCCGAAGAATCATAACCCGACGCACTTCCTAATTGACGAATCCAAAGTTTATTGCCATCTGGGTCACATTTAGCTAACCACGCATCTAATCCTCCCGTACCATTTTCTGTGTCGAGAATGCCCGTGGTATTGCCTGTCAGATAAACATTGCCTTTGCGATCCGTTGCTACACCATAACCGCGATCGGCACCCAGACTCCCCAATTGACGAACCCAAAGTTGGCGGCCACAAGTATTGTATTTAGCCAGCCAAACATCATGATATTCTGGTAATATCTGCTTCTCGGCATCGAGACAGCCAAAAGTTCTCCCGGTAATGTAGATATTATTCTCGCTGTCTGTGGCGATCGCCTCTGCGGAATTATCATGGACGCTGCCAATTTGTTCGATCCACAATTGTTGCCCTTGTGGACTAAATTTGGCTAACCAAGCATCCTCATCGCTATTGTGGGACTTTTGGGAGATCGCACCAAAAGTTCGCCCGGTAATATAAATATTGCTTTGGCGATCGAGGGCAATTCCGGCGGCAGAATCGTCTCTGGTAGTGCCAATTTGTCGAATCCAAACTTGATTGCCTTGGGCATCGTATTTAGCCAGCCAAGCATCCTCTGCCCCTGCTGAATCTCCTGCCGAGAGATTCCCAAAGGTACGCCCGGAAATATAAATATCGCCGTGGATATTGACTGCAACTCCAGTTGCCGAATCATCGTAAGAGGTTCCCAGTTGTTTGATCCAATCAATGACAATATTCATTTCCCTCACCAACTTTTGCATCGTGAGATTGTAATCAATCTATCTGGATATTACTTTACCAAGGCAGTTCACAAATTGGGAGGGTTTAATATTATTTCTTCAAAGTTTTTTTGGAATCACTTTTAAATGACTTCTACTTCATTCTCGCGAAAATGAGAACGAAATTTTTTGTCAAATCTTACTTGAATGGGCAAATTAGCACTAACAGGTCTGCCTTGCCATTCTTGAATAATTGCCGTAATTTCTCCCTCCATTCCCTTGAGATCGAAGGGTTCTTTTCTATGTTGGGGATGATGATAAACCGTAATAGATTCCTTGACTCGCACGCGATCGCCAACTTTCATAAAATTTTCGGTTCTCCTCTCTTAAGGTTTTTTAATGGGGGCTTTTCCAATGGGGGGATTAACGCGATCGCCTTCGGGCAGTTTCTAGGGATTTCTGCCTCCATCGGTCGATCGCCTTTATCATTGTCGCATAGGAGTGTCCCAATCTTTAAGTTTCCTTGCCTTGACTGCTATAGAAAGGTTTTTTCTGTCTTGAGAATTATTTTCTCCGCTTCTCAATGCGCTAAAATTCTGAAGTAGAGCTAGGATAATTACGAAATATAAATTTTTGTGGAGATTTCCTATGTTTTTTGAAGAACTCTTACCGATCGGTAAAGAATTACTACACAATCCCATTGCCTTTGCTGGAGGATTCCTGACTGGGGCATTGCATCTTAACCTGAACGAAGACCCTCTGAAAAGCTGGTTAGAGAAGCAAACGGGAACGACAGTCACAGGCAACGGCAGCGATCGCGCGGATAGCCAGCCTCAATCTATTGAAATCGAATGAGCCAAATCAACACTTAATCTTGAAAGAGTGTAAAGTTCTCCGTCGTTCTCGAAAAGCATCCCTATCATTAAGAATATAGGGAGAGCTTCTTGTCGGATATCGTTGAGTACGATGCACAAATTGCGATCGCAGCACTAATCATTGCTAGACGCTAGTTCCCAAAACCCAATATTAAGGCTGCTCTCCTCTATTCAACTCACAAAAAAAGAGAAAATTCAAGAGGAAACTCAAAAGACATTATGGGAAATTCAGAGCAGACCTTAACTCATGAACTAACCTTAGACCGGGATTGTACCACCCTTTCTCGCCACGTTCTCCAACAAACCGTTAAAACCTTACACGCCTCCTCCCTCCTATCTCCCGAGGCGCAGGACATTAGCGCCATTATGAACCGCATTGCCTTAGCGGGCAAGCTCATTGCCAAGCGCTTGAGTCGGGCGGGTTTAATGGCGGATGCCTTGGGATTTACAGGAGAAACCAACGTACAAGGAGAATCCGTTAAGCGCATGGACTTGTACGCTAATGAGGTTTTTATCTCGGTTTTCAAGCAAAGTGGCTTAGTTTGTCGCCTTGCTTCGGAAGAGATGGAAGACCCCTACTATATCCCCGAAAACTGTCCCATCGGTCGTTATACCTTACTCTATGACCCCATTGATGGCTCTTCTAACGTTGATATTAATTTGAATGTTGGGTCGATTTTCTCCATTCGCCAACAGGAAGGGGAAGACTTGGACGGAAAAGCACAAGATTTGCTCCAAGACGGACATAAGCAACTCGCTGCGGGTTATATCCTTTATGGACCCTCAACAGTTTTAGTCTACTCCGTGGGCAATGGCGTTCATTCCTTCATTCTCGATCCCAGTTTAGGAGAATTTATTTTAGCTGAAGAAAATATTAAAATTCCCGAACATGGTCCCGTCTACAGCGTCAATGAAGGAAATTTCTGGCAATGGGAGGAATCGATTCGAGACTATAACCGTTACGTCCATCGTCATGAGGGCTATACGGCTCGCTATAGTGGGGCTTTGGTGGGAGATTTTCACCGCATTCTCTTACAAGGGGGTGTTTTCCTCTATCCCGGTACCGTCAAAAAACCAGAGGGAAAATTGCGCTTACTTTATGAAACCGCACCTTTAGCTTTTTTGATGGAACAAGCGGGAGGCCGTGCGAGTACGGGTCGCGAGGATATTTTAGATTTCGTTCCCCAAAAGCTGCATCAGCGAACCCCTTTAATTATCGGTTCGACGGAAGATGTGAGTTTAGTGGAATCGTTTATTCAAGATCGTGCCAAACGGGAGGAAACAGAACCGATCGCGGTGCAGTAAAAAAAGAATGCAGGCTGAATAATAAGGGATGAGTGATGAAATATACAGACTCTCGCTTCATTACTCATTACTTATTACTCATTACTTGTTATCAAAAATAATCAATAATCAGGAGTTTAATTTTATGACAGTCGCTAATCCTATCTTGCAAATTGAAGAAGAATTCCATCAAAGTATTTGGATGGATAATTTGAGTCGAGATTTAATTGAATCCGGACAACTCAAAGAACTGATGGGGACGAGGGGAATTCTCGGTATTACCTCTAACCCGGCAATTTTTGAGAAGGCGATCGCGGGGAATAAGATTTACGATGCAGATATCGCAGCCGGAATTAAAGCGGGGAAATCTACCCTGGAAATTTACGAATCCCTCATATTTGACGATATTCGCAATGCTTGCGATGTTTTAAAACCCGTCTATGAGAAAACAAAAGGACTCGATGGCTATGTCAGCATTGAAGTGCCTCCAACAATGGCTAAAGATACCGAGAGTACCATTAAAGAAGCGATTCGTTATTACAAGGCGATCGGTCGGGAAAACGTCATGATTAAAATCCCCGGTACTCCGGAAGGATTGCCCGCCGTTGAAGCCGTCATTGCGGAAGGCATTAATGTTAATGTCACCCTGCTTTTTTCTGTCCAAAGCTATATCGATACGGTTTGGGCGTATATTCGGGGTTTGGAAAAACGGGTTTCTGAAGGTAAAGATATCAGTAAAATTGCCTCCGTTGCCAGCTTCTTTCTCAGCCGTATCGATGTGAAAATCGATAAAATGCTGGATGCCAAACTTAAAGAAGGGGTTAGCGAAGATACAGCCGGGAAATTAATTGCCCTCAAAGGCAAAATTGCGATCGCCAATGCCAAAGTTGCTTATCAAGAGTACAAAAAAATTCACGCTGGCGATCGCTGGAAAGCATTGTCCGCCAAAGGTGCCACCATTCAACGCCTCCTCTGGGCGAGTACCGGCACCAAAAACCCCGATTACAGCGATGTCATGTATGTTGACGGGTTAGTTGGAGAAAATACCGTCAATACCCTTCCTCCCGACACCATCGAAGCCTGCGCCGATCGCTGCGATCCCGCCAACCGCATTGAATCCGACCTCGATACCACTTACAAATATATCGAAACCCTCAAAGATTCCGATGTGGCGATCGACCTCGATCGAGTCATGGCTGAACTTCTCGAAGAAGGAATCGACAAATTCATCAAACCCTTTGATTCTCTAATGGCTTCCCTCGAAACCAAAGTCAAGCAATTGGCTGCCGTTTAAATCGCGAAATTCCTACACCCCCCTTATTAAGGGGGGCTGGGGGGGATCGATAACCGCATAATTGATAATTGAAACATGGTAACACTACTCGAAAATCCCCTACGCATGGGGCTACAACAAGAACGCACCGCCGAACCGCTAATTATCACCATTTTTGGGGCATCCGGCGATCTTACCCAACGCAAACTCGTCCCTTCCATTTACCGACTCAAACAAGAACGCCGACTCCCCCCAGAACTTACCATTGTTGGTTTTGCCCGTCGAGATTGGAGTCACGATTACTTCCGCGAACATATGCGGAAAGGCATTGAAGAATTTGGCGGTGGTTTGGGTGGCAAAGAATTCTGGAATGAATTTGCCAAAGGCTTATATTACTGTTCCGGTAATATGGATCAACCCGAAAGTTATGAAAAATTAAAAGCATTCTTGGCTGAATTGGATGGAGAAAGAGGAACGCGAGGCAATCGCGTTTTCTATTTATCAGTGTCGCCGCAATTCTTCAAACCCGGTTTAAGAAATCTTGGGGCGGCTGGAATGATAAGCGATCCCGTCAAGCATCGCGTTGTAATCGAGAAACCTTTTGGGAAAGATTTAGGAAGTGCCAAATCTTTAAACCGAGTCGTTCAACAAGTTTGTCACGAAGAACAGGTTTATCGGATTGACCATTACCTCGGCAAAGAAACCGTCCAAAATATTTTGGTCTTTCGTTTTGCCAATGCCATATTTGAACCCCTCTGGAATCGGCAGTTTGTCGATCACGTCCAAATCACCGTTGCCGAAACCGTGGGAGTCGAAGATCGGGCAGGATATTACGAAACCTCTGGTGCCTTGCGGGATATGGTGCAGAATCACCTCCTGCAATTGTTTGCCATTACTGCAATGGAAGCGCCAAACTCCCTCGATGCGGATAGCATTCGTAACGAAAAGGTGAAAATTTTGCAAGCAACTCGCCTGGCAGATACCCACAATTTAGATCGTTCGGCCATTCGCGGACAGTATTCTGAGGGTTGGATGAAGGGTAAACCCGTCCCCGGTTATCGCCAAGAAGCCAATGTTAACCCCGAATCCACCACACCGACCTTTGTGGCCATGAAATTGGAGGTGGATAACTGGCGCTGGAATGGGGTTCCTTTTTATCTGCGGACAGGGAAGCGATTGCCTAAAAAAGTCACTGAAATTGCCATCCAATTTAAAGAAGTTCCCTTACTCATTTTCCAGTCTGCGGCACAGCAAACCAGCCCTAACGTTCTGACCATGAGAATTCAACCGAATGAGGGGATTTCTCTGCGTTTTGAAGCCAAAATGCCAGGGGCGAACTTGCGAACGCGATCGGTAGATATGGACTTTAGTTACGGTTCGTCTTTTGGTATGGCAACAGCAGATGCTTACAATCGCCTCTTATTGGATTGTATGTTAGGGGATCAAACTCTCTTCACCCGCGCCGATGAAGTGGAAGAAGCATGGCGGGTGGTTACGCCTGCTTTAAGCGCTTGGGATGCCCCCGCCGACCCCAGTACGGTGCCGCAATATGAAGCGGGAACATGGCAACCCACAGAGGCGGAATTTTTCATCAACCGCGATGGCCGTCGCTGGCGCAGATTGTAGGAACGCAGATCATAGGTATGTAGGGACGTAGCCTGCTACGTCCCTACATCCATCCCCAACTATCAACTATCAACTATCAACTATCAACTATTAAACATGGCTACAGAAGCGCCTCCTTTAGTTTCCTTGCAAGCCCCGAAGGATGTATCGATTGATGATATTGAAGCGTCCTTGCAAGAGATTTGGCAAAGTTACGGAACTGGCGAAGACGGACCCGCCGCAACTCGGGCGACAACATTTAGTTTTGTGGTCTACGAACCCGATGGTACGCAACAGTATTTATCGGCTTTGGGATTTTATACCGGACCGATTGATGGTATTGCTGGGGCGCGGACGGAATCGGCAATTAAAGCCGCCCAAAAAGCCTACGGGTTAAGCATTACAGGGAAAAATGATGCTGTTTTAGCAGGACGCTTGCAACATGAGTTCCAAGCACTCACGGATCTCGATAAGCAAACCCCAGAAAATTTACGAACGGCACTTCAATATTCTCCCGACTCGGAAGGTGCTGGACTCGCCGATGCGATCGCGGCTTCTAATCCCTGTCGTATTGTCACGCTTTGTCCGATTCTCGGAGAAGACAAGGGCATATCGGTTCAAGTTTCAGCCTACTGCCCTATTCAGAAGCGAGGAGGCAGCACTTTGGTCTGTTGCGAGTATATCACCCTAAGCGGAACGGCAGATGCGTTAGAGCGCATTAGCGGGGTAATTGAGGCACTTCTCATTCCCGATTTACCGAAGTTTCTCTGGTGGAAGGCCACGCCACGACCCAGATTTCCCCTCTTCAATCGTTTGGCGGATATTTGCGATAACGTTATCGTCGATTCGAGTACCTTTAGCCGTCCGGAAAAGGATATGAATCATGTTGGCAATTTGATTAAGAAGGATGTGGCGATCGCGGACCTCAATTGGCGACGGATTTCTGCCTGGCAGGAGTTATCTGCGGAAGCCTTCGATCCTCCAGAACGTCGGGCGGACATTTGGGAGATCGATCGCGTTGTGGTGGATTATGAAAAGGGCAATCCTTCTCAAGCCTTACTCTATCTGGGTTGGTTGGCCAGTCGCTTACAATGGCAGCCGATCGCCTATGAGTACGAAGGCGGAGATTACGATATTCGTCGGGTTAAGTTTCTCGGCCAAGAACACCGGGAAATTGAAGCAGAATTGGCGGGGATTCCTACGGCAGATTGGGGAGATATTCCCGGTGATTTAGTGAGTTTAAAATTAAATTCTACTAATCACAATGCTGATTGTTGTACGGTTTTATGTTCGGAAACGACGGGTTGTATGCGAATGGAGGCTAGTGGCGGCGCTCAAAATTGTCGGGTCAATCAAGTGAGTTCCCTTGCGGATCAAAAGACAGAGCAGCTACTTGGGCAACAGTTACAACGCTGGGGACGGGAAGTTCTCTATGAGGAAAGCATGAATGTTGCCAATCAGATTTTGGCGTTACTCAAGGATGAATAAGTGCCTTTTTATTCGTCTCTTTCTAGTTCTTGGAGGTAAATTTCTCCGAATTCTTGGCCGTCGAGGGGGATGCTTTTGTATTCCACTCGACCCCGAACTTTAACGATCGCCCCGATCGCGGGCAAGGTTTGGTCACTCATAACCCAAATTTGCCCGCGTTTGTTTTCCAGTTGGTAGGCACCGCGATCGAGAAAGGGTGCCTGGGCGATCGCTTCTCCGCTAACGGATATAATTTTACCTGCTGACTGCGGGGTTAGGCGATCGATCTGGTTTGTCCCGACAAAATTACAGCCGGTTAAACCCAGCAATAATAAAGGAAAAACAAAACTTTTTAATTTAACCACGATTTCCTCCTAATTTGGGGTTTGGAGACCAAACCCCTACGTTTGGGGTTTGGGGGTTTGGAGACCAAACCCCTACCAACAATAACAAATTAAAAATAACCAACAATGCCGATTATTCTTGATGGTAAAGCGCTTGCGAAAAAAATTCAAACCGAATTAAAAACTCGTATTGAAGAATTACAATCTAAGTGCGATCGCCCCCCTGGTTTAGCGGTTCTAATGGTAGGAGATAATCCTGCAAGTGCCGCTTATGTTCGCAATAAAGAACGGGCTTGTCGGAAAATTGGCATGGCTTCTTTTGGCAAACACTTTCCTGTACAAATTTCTCAAGCAGAATTAACACAAGTTATTCAACAATTGAATGAAGATGAACGAGTTGATGGTATTTTAGTACAACTTCCTCTCCCCGATCGCCTAGATTCTGTAGCATTATTACACGCGATCGATCCCGATAAGGATGCAGATGGTTTACACCCTGTTAATTTGGGGCATTTGGTACGAGGAGAAGCGGGTTTGCAAAGTTGCACTCCTGCGGGGGTGATGCGTCTTTTACAAGAATATAATATCGAATTAAAGGGCAAAAATGTTGTTATTATTGGACGCAGTATTTTAGTGGGAAAACCTCTTGCCTTAATGATGTTAGCTAAAGATGCAACGGTGACAGTTGCTCATTCTCGCACGCAAGATTTAGCAAGTATTACTCGCAATGCCGATATCGTTGTTGCTGCGGTGGGAAGACCGAATTTGTTAACGCGAGATATGGTGAAGAATGAGGCGATCGCGATCGATGTTGGGATTAATCGTATTGTTGATGAAGAGACAGGAAAATCGCGTTTGGTGGGGGATATTGACTTTGAAAATGTTAAAGAAATAGCAGAATTTATTACACCTGTACCGGGAGGAGTTGGACCCATGACAGTCGCTATGTTATTATATAATACTGTGGAGAGTTATGCTCGGAAAATCGAAAATTGACTTTATCTTTCATCTTGTCTAGCTCTTAATTCTTCTATGTCTTCCGATAACTTTTCTAAGCGATCGTTTTGCGATTTAACTTGTCTAAGAAGTATGTCCCAGTCATCGGGAGGATTGCCATTCTCGATCATTTTTCTAAAGACTTGATACGCATCAGTTTTACTCCCATAAGCGCGTTTAGTATTTTCGTCATTAACCCAAACAAAAACAATAATTTTACTTTCTTGGTGATATCGAAAAAACAATCGGTACTGCTGAAAGAATTTTGCGCGAAACCAATGCTTGTAATCTTTTCCTAGAGTGTTACCTTGACGATATTTACTATCTGTCGGATCTTGAGGGATGATTTCAAATGCTAATTTAGCAATAGCTGCTAAACGTTTGAAATCATTTTTATTTTGGTAGCGATCGGGACATTTCTCGCGTAAATTTTTTACTCGTATCAGAAGTTCTTCCAATTGCTCGAGGAAAAGAGGATGAGCAAAAATATTCCATTCATTAATCTCTAACGAACAGTTCTCAAACAAATTTATTCATCCTCTTCAGATAATGGTGCATTTAGATCGATGTTAGCATCGGCAACTAATGATTGAATGTGCTTCACTAACTTTGCATCGATCATTTGAACATTTTGAGGATTTTCTTGAATATCCTGAGAGAGAAGACTTAAGAACTGATCTACGATCGGTTCTTCTTTATAGTTATTACACTTTACTGACTCTCTAGGAATGAAGCCCAACGACGAACCTAGGGTTATAATACTGAGATATGCCCAATCCAAAATTTCCCGTATGCGACACGGAATTATTGCTTGATATCGATCTGTTTGGCTAGGGCTTGATTTCCAAATACTTTTTTCAGTCATCAGAAAAACGGGTAGAAACCCCGTCCTTATAGGACAGTTTTATATTAGTCTCGTTATCGCCTTGGAGTTGTTTAATTAGGGTGCTTTTGTATTGCACTTTTAACAGGACAATTACTGTATCTAACTAAACAACCCTGTACGCATAACGGTTTTTGCTCTTTCGAGCCTCCTATTTCTAGGGTAATGTTAGCTTCGACAATGTTATTTTGGCTTGTTAGGTTAGCAGCACTATTTCAGTGACCTTAAAATTGTTTAACCACTAACGACAGAGCAGGGAACTAGCTTCGCATTCCAAGGTGTCGTGACCCAAATAACGTAGTACACGGGGTACTTAGTCTGGTCAGAATGGCTTGTCAGATTTCTCTTCCAAGCCTCACGCCTTTAGGCTGAGGTTTCTGACAATACTTTTACAACCCATAATTTAGATTATGCTTCACCCTAATGTAAGGTAAGTCGTGGGTATTGTCAAGAACCAAACTTCTAATAACCAAGTTTCATTGTATCGATCGCCTCCCCAATTCCCTATGAGGATATATCGTTGAACAATTCATTCATCTATAGAGTAGTCTTAACTCATAGCATAACCAGAAAATCGCCGCATAAACGGAGAATGCAGACCAATGACAATATTTTCCTTGGGAATTCCTTTTTCTACTAAACGTTTGGCCAGATCGATTTCAGTATTGTTGCGCTGTATCCAAATCTTATCTCCTCTGATATCTAAATGAATAATTGTTCCGTAAACAAACTGTTTTTGTTCCCAACCGACATCGATTAAAAGATAGTGATTTCGTTCTGTATCGAGAATAATCTGCGATTCAATACTATTCTTGCTTCCAGAAATATCATAACTATGAATTTCTTGTAGTAAATCTTGAATAATTGTTTGATATTTATTTAGGTCAACCATTCTATAATTACCTCCTTTTCAGGATCGTAAATAATCAGCCGAATTTGATATTTTTCAATGACAGTTTTTGCCAACAAGGATTGGAAAAAAAGTCTTATGGATTTACCACCTATTTTAATCTATATTTTATATCCTGAAAAATCAATAGTTTCTGGAAACAAGAACAAGATTGTTGTAGTCTCAGAAAAAGCCCTTTCCTGTTGTTTGCCATGACGATCTCTCTCCTCAATAATCGCTATCGTATCGTTAAAAACCTTGGGAAAGGAGGTTTTGGGCAAACTTTCCTTGCTGTAGATACGCACCTTCCTTCGCAACGTCAGTGCGTAATTAAACAACTTAAACCCTCTGTTCCAGTTCCACCAGAACAACAGCAATGGTTAGAGGATCGCTTTCAACGGGAAGCAGCTATTTTAGAAGCATTGGGGGAAGAACATCCGCAAATTCCTCAACTTTATGCTTATTTTTCAGAGGGGGGAGAATTTTTTCTCGTTCAAGAGTGGATCGCGGGGGTGACACTCACTCAAGCAGTGCGCCAAAATGGAGTATTATCTGCCGATCGCCTTCGACCTCTCCTCGTTGAATTACTGGGGATATTGGACTATATTCACGCTCAAAAAATGCTACATCGCGATATTAAGCCGGATAATATTATACTTCGTGGCGATCGCAAACCCGTTTTAATCGATTTTGGTGCGGTAAAAGAGACAATGGGTACCACGGTTCATACTTCAGGAAATGCGACCTCTGTAGCCATTGGAACCCCCGGTTTTATGCCTTCGGAACAGTCGATGGGTCGTCCTTTATATTCTAGCGATGTCTATGCGTTGGGTTTGACGGCGATCTTTGCGTTAAGTGGGAAAATGCCCTACGGTTTGGAAACCGATGCGGAAACGGGGGAATGGTTATGGCAAAAAAGCGTTCCTTCGTTACCTTCTGACTTAACAGAAGTCATCGATCGCGCTATTCGCTACCATCCCCGCGATCGCTTTTCCACAGCCAAAGCGATGTTAGAAGCGCTAGGAAACCCCATCTTAGCGCAACCGACTCAATTACCAGCAACTCAAGCGGTATCTCCTGTATCTGGGTCTTCTTTGTCAATGGCGAAAACCGTTGCAGTGTCTCCAGGTGAGAACGAACAAACTACACCTGTTGCAACTTCAGCCACTGTTGCAGTCCCTTCACCAAGGCGATCGCCAAAGAAAGGGATATTATTGCCGATCGCAGTGGGACTATTCGCGACGGGAGGAGTTGCGATCGCGGCTTTATTCTTTGGGTTTAGTCTGTTTCAACCGCGATCGACTTCCGATCGACCTTTTGGAACTGCTGATACAGATTTTCCTACACCAATAGAGACCCCCTCTCCGATACTTTCTCCTACTCCGAAACCTTCTCCTACTTCTCAACCCTCTCCGACTCCTTCTCCAATAGCTTCTCCTTCTCCGACTCCTCAACCCTCTCCCAGACCATCACCAACTCCTAAACCTCCTTCTACCCCTACTAATAATAATGCTCTCAATGTTCCTATTTTCCCCACGGGAACCTCTAAAAGTGCCATTGTTAACCAACTGGGACAACCTCGTTCCGATCGCCAGGGATTTTGGCCAGGAACGCGCATGATAAGTTATAGTCAACCCGATCGCGTTCGGTTAAACTATCTTTTTGAAAGCGATACTGGCAAACTGCGACAAACTGAAGTTTCTTTGCCTTTATCTGTAGAGTATCGCAGCATGGAAAAGACTTTAACAAAATTGCTAAATGGACAAACAAATCCCGCCGCAACTCAGTCCTTAAAAGATGCTTATAATGGGGCTAGTTTGCGATCGTTTACAGCAGGTTCATTTAGTGGCATGATTCGACATAAAGGCGATCGCCTTGAAATTGAAGTTCGAGATGTTGATTTTCGGCCTTAATTTTCGTTCCTGATTTTCGGTTTTCGTCATTAATATCTGGAAATACTTAAGGAGGAAAGTAAATGACAAAATATACAACCCTATCTGACGAGTTAAATAAACTTCCCAAAGAGAGACAAGAAGCAATTGAAGCTAGGGCTTCCCAGATTCTTCTTGAAGAAATTACACTAAAACATCTACGGGAAAAACTTGGTTTATCTCAATCGGAATTAGCAGAGTGTCTTGAAGTACAGCAACCAGCAATATCTAAACTGGAACGTAGGCAAAATTTGGAATTAAATACGCTGCGAGAAGTTGTGAATGCTTTGGGTGGAACTATAGAAGTTATTGTTAGAATTCCAAATAAAGAACCTATACTTCTTAGCGATAAAAGATACTTTTAACAATCTAAAAAAGATGACTGATTCGAGAATGCGATCGCTACTCCTCCAATCTTTAAAAAAATTATCTTCTCTAGGTGAAAATGAATTCTTTGAAGCACACCAAGAGGAAATTTTAAGCATTTTTACGGTTGAAGAAGTTAATGCTATTCTCCAATCTCGCACTAAAAAATTATCCTCTAAATATGTCTCTCAGCCTCAACTTAATTTCTTATTTGCTACATCCCGAGAGGTGGGACTATCGAAAACAGAACTGAGACAATTAATTAGCGATCGCTTCAAATGCGACTCGTTTAAATACATTTTGCGAGAACAATTTGATGAAATTATTAAGGCTGTAAATTCTTCAGCAGAGTTTTAATTTTAAAACCTTTTTAAGACATCAAATCAGTAATTAATTATTGGGTTTTAACAATTTTCAAGGCGATATTATAGGCAAAAATAGAATAGGGAATCCAATAGTCAATTTCTGCCAGCCATTTTAAAGGTTTGATGATGATAAGATTAGAAACTTTTTTGACGATATTTTCTTTAAAAAAGAGAGTGATGTAAAACTCCAAATTGTGAACGAAAGCACCGAGAAAGAGTCCCGATCGAAAGACCTCAATAACTTCATATTTGCCTTTCGCTTCCGAACGATCTAAGAACTCTAACAAATCCTCTTTTGTATAATGTCTGTGGGTATTGTTGCGATCGTAAACGGGTTTTTTCCATTCGATCTGTTCAGATATTTTTCCTTTACGAAACCAGTATGCAAATTGAAATAACCATCCTAAATAACGCCGCACAAAATATTCAACATAGGGAATGGCATTTTCAGGATCTAAAAAGCCAAATAATCCCCGATGAGGTGTTGTAATAACCAGTATCCCCTCGGGTTTGAGGATGCGGAAAATTTCTGATAAACAGCGTACTTCATCTTGAACGTGCTCTAAAGTATCACAAGTAATAATTGCGTCAAAAAACTCAGATGCAAAGGGCGTTTCTTCTAATGGAGATTGAATAAATTCAATATCATCATAGCGATACTTAGCGATCGCAATAAACATTGCATCGGGTTCAAGTGCATATATTTTTTGACTTTTTTCGCGGAAAAAACGAGTACCGTATCCCCAAGCACAACCCGCATCTAAAAACGTTTCCAAGCGATCGGGAACCCATTGGAATGCCTTTGCATAGCGACCAGACAAAGGAAATTCTCCGTAATGACTGGCAGCGAGTTCAGCAATGCGGTTAGAATCTAAGGAAGAGGCAAGATTTGTTTCAGTTCGATCGCTCATATTTTGACTATCACGTAGTTGATTAAAGAAGTTTCAAATCACATCCGCAAAAGTTCGTTCGGTTTTGCGAAAATAAATAATACTGCTAATACCCAACAAGACCAAGAGGAGTAAAGATAAGATAAATCCAGGTAAATAGAGATGAAATTTATCTCCTAAAATAGCCCAGCGAAAGCCATCGATTACCCCTACCATGGGATTGAGAGAATAGAGTAATCGCCAGCGATCGGGAACGATATTGCTGCTAAAACCCACGGGAGAGATATAGAGTCCCAATTGAACGATAAACGGTACCACAAAGCGAAAATCCCGATAGCGAACATTGAGTGCAGCCAGCCAAAGTCCGACTCCCATACTCGCGATCGCGGCGATCGCAATAAATCCAGGTAAGAAAATAATCCGCCAAGAAGGAACAAAATTATACCAAGCCATTAACCCCAACAAGATCGACCCTGAAAGGACAAAATCGACACAACTTACTACGACAGCACTGGCAGGGACAATCAAGCGAGGAAAGTAAACTTTAGAAATAAGATTGGCATTGCCCACCAAACTATTACTACTATTAGAAAGAGAACTCGCAAAGAATTGCCAAGGTAACATGGCCGCAAAGACTAAAATCGGATAGGGAGTGCCTTCCGAGGGAAATTTAGCCAGTTTGCCAAACACTACCGTTAACACTACCATCGTGACAAAAGGCTGTAGCAATGCCCAAGTTATCCCCACGGCTGTTTGTTTGTAGCGCACTAAAATATCGCGCCATGCCAAAAAATAGAAGAGTTCGCGATAGCGCCATAAATCTCGCCAGTATTGCTTTTCAGTTTTGCCAGCTTCAATAATTAGTTCGGTTTCGGAAGAGAGACTCATGAAATATGGGTAATGGAGAATCGGGAAGGAGGAATCGGGAATAAATAGACGATAATGGAGAATAAAATGGATGCCAAATCGTGAATTTCTTTCCCCAGTGGATATCATAGAATCATTATTCCCTATTCTTCTCGCCAATCACGAATAACCCATCCTTCGGCTTCGCTCAGGGCAAGTAACCAATAACTAACAAAAGTACATGGTCTCGAATCGCAATCAGCACTCTGCATCGAATGGAAGTCCGCCCCCTCTACCTTCCAAACCCGCGATCGCGGATTCTTTTCCTTCCCCCAATTTTTCCACCAGCCAAGAAGATTCTCTCAATCTTCGTCAGGCTCTTTCTGTGTTGCGCCGTCGTTGGTGGTTATTGTTATTGGTGAGTGCTGCGGTTACGTCGTCGATGGCCTTTAGAATTCTTAATGAAGTTCCGATCTATAAAAGCTCTTTTCGGATTTTAGTCGAACCCATCGCCAGCGATGAAACCTTCGATCGCTTCAGTCAGCGCCTTGTAGGACAGTCTGCGTCGGAGTTAGACTACGAGACTCAAATTGAAGTTCTCAGCAGTCCTAAAGTGATTAATCCCATCGTAGAAACGATTCGAGAACGCTATCCAGAACTCGACTATAACGGAGTTGCAGGGGGTTTGAGTATTGGTCGATTGGAGTACACAAAAATTCTGGAAATCTCTTATCAAGATGTCGATCCCGAGAAAATTAAATTTATTCTCGACACTGTTTCTGCTGGATTTATTGAATATTCCCAGATCGAACAGAAAACGGGCAAACAAAAGGGATTAGAATTCGTGCAAAAACAACTTCCTCTCCTCGAGGCTCAAGTGAGCGATCTGCAACAAAAAGTGCAGCAATTTCGCCAGCAACACAACCTCCTCGATCCGGAAGTGCAAGGACAGCGCGTCGCCGATCGCCTCAATCAAGTTCGCGTCTCCAAACAAGAAACCTCCGCCGAATTAAAAGCCTCGGCATCTTTGCAGCAAAAATTGCAGGGACAGTTAAATATCGAACTCGATCGCGCCATTACCGCTACGGCTTTAAGTGAAGCCCCTCGCTATCAATCCCTCCTCAACCAACTGCAAAAAATCGAAACCGATCTGGCGATCGAATCGACTCGTTTTACCCCCACCAGCCCGCAAATTCAAGTGCTGCGCGATCGCCGCGACAAAATTCTCCCTCTCATTCGTCAAGAGGCGATCGCGGTTTTAGGGAAAGAAGGAGCCAGCGAAAATATTGCCAGTCTCAATACATCCCCCAATTCCATTCGCCTCAAACTCACTCAAGAACTGATCGAAGCCACCAACCAAAAACAAGTTCTCGCTGTCCGCGAAGCCGCTTTAGCCTTAGCGGAGAATCAAACCCGAGGGGAAATGCAGAAATTTGCCCTTCTCAGTCGCCAATATACCGACCTGCAACGAGCGCTTGATGTCGCCACTGAAGCCCTCAAGCGTTTTCTCTCCGTTAAAGAAGACCTCGAAATTGAATCCGCCCAACGCACCATCTCTTGGGAAGAACTCAATTCTGCGGAATTACCTGTCTACCCCATCGCCCCCAATGTGTCTCGCGGTTTAATGTTGGGCGTTGTGGCGGGACTATTAGCGGGGTCTGGGGCGGCACTGATTGCGGAAAAACTAGATGTGCGCTTCCACTCTCCTGAAGACCTCAAAGATAATGTGGGATTACCGATCTTGGGGATTATTCCCTATCGCAAAGACTTTAAGGAACGTAAAGCCAGCGAAAAAGCAGCGCCTTTACCTTCCTTCGATCGCCGTTATCGCGCTTCTCCCTTCTTGGAAGCCTTTCGTTCTCTTAATGCCAATCTTTCTTTCTTTACTCCCGATAAGCCCTTACAGGTGTTAGTAGTGAGTTCTTCGGTGCCGTTGGAAGGTAAATCTACGACCTCAGTTCATTTAGCACAGTCGGCGGCGGCGATGGGACAGCGCGTTCTTTTGGTGGATGCGGATTTACGCCGCCCGCAAATCCACGCTATGACAGATTTACCCAATGTTTGGGGACTATCTCACGCAATTTCGATGGATCTCGAAGTAGAAGACATCGTACAGCAATCGACATTAGATGATAATTTGTTCATCCTCACTGCCGGACAAATTCCTCCCGATCCAACTCGCTTATTATCTTCCCAAAAAATGCGAGGTTTGATCGAGTATTTCCGTCAATCTTATGATTTAGTGATTTTTGATACCCCTCCTATGTTAGGGTTGGCGGATGCAAAGTTCTTGGCGGGACAGGTGGATGTGATGTTGATGGTCGTGCGCTTGGGATGGACCGATCGCACAGTATTCAAACAGGTTTTAGAAAATATCAAGATGTCTCAAACCGCCCCGATCGGTTTGATTGCCAATGGTGCAAAGGATTTCACTTCCGGTTCGTATTATTACTATCACCGTTATTTTGCCTCAGAAGAAGACGCTCAACCTTTAAGCTAATTTCTGGGGAGGCGATCGCGATCGCCTCCCCCATAAAATTGATAACCATCACTGCGGTTTCGTCAAAATTTCTACACCATCGACAGTTACGGCGATCGTATGTTCAAATTGAGCCGAGAGCTTGCGATCCTTTGTTAACGCTGTCCACCCATCCGATAATATGTCATGTTTCCACGTCCCCTCATTAATCATCGGTTCGATCGTAAATACCATCCCCGATCGCAGGCGTTTTCCCTTTCCTTGTCTGCCATAATGAGGAATTTGAGGAGGAGCATGAAACACGCGGCTGACCCCATGACCGACAAAATCTCGCACCACCGAAAACCCTTCCGCTTCAGCATATTTTTGAATGGCTGCCCCAATATCGCCAATTCTCCCCCCCGGTTTGACCGCCGCAATACCTCGATATAAACACTCTTCCGTCACTTCTACCAATTTCTTTGCCGTCGGGGAAGGCGTTCCCACAAAAAAAGTGCGCGATGTATCGCCGTGATAGCCATCTACAATGGGAGTAACATCAATATTGATAATATCTCCCTCTTTGAGGATTTGTTTGGCACTGGGAATGCCGTGACAAATTACCTCATTGACGCTAGTACAAATAGATTTAGGAAAAGGGGGTTTTCCGTATCCCAGAGGGGCGCTTTTAAAACCGCGTTCTTTTGTCCATCGTTCCGCCTCATCATTAATTTCGAGTGTACTAATGCCAGGTTTGACCATTTTGCCAACATGGTTGAGGAGTTCGGCGGCCACTTGTCCCGCACGTCTCATGCCCTCGATTTCTCTCTGTGATAGAAGTGTAATTTGTTCGCTACCCATGAACTTTTAATTGGTGATTCTGGTATTTGATTGGATCCTAATATTTCCATTCTAATTTCCCATCTCCCTTCTGCGATCGCCTCATCGGAGTTAATGTTGAATTTCCAAACTTAAAATATATTGTCCTAACTGCAATTTGCCAGAGTAGAGTTCATATTCGAGACGCAGGCGATCGGGTAGCAAATCCCCCGATAATTGCAACTGACGGGTAAAATTTTTCAGGTGCAGGGAGTTGGGGCGATCGCAGGTTTCGTCCTGTAACCAATAGCGACTCGTCCCATTACTATTTTTTTCCCAGCAATGACGATAGCCAAGTTTTCCTTGTCCCTGCATGGTCATAATGACGCGATCGGCGGACAATTCCAACCATAAGAGGTTATCTTTTGGATGTCCATTTAAAGCCGTCTGAGGCTGATGGGGAAGGCGATCGGGAAAAGGCGGTTGTTTTAAGACAACCTGAAATCGTTCGGCATCTTTACGATATAGGGTTGCGGCGGTTTTCAGGGTAGATTGTAGCGGCAGATCGACAGAGGTTAAAGACAGACTGATGAGTTTACGGTGGTGGGCAAGCATGAGGTTGCAAATATTGAAGGCATTTTTCCACCATAGCTTGAACCCTTGCTATAAATGGGGAATTATCACAAGAATTCGCAATTGAAAAATGTTTCAAGAAAAATTTTCTTCGAGGACTTGCCAAATTGAGTTGAGGGTGCTTATAATAAGAAACTGTTGCGGAAAACGCAGACATTCCTCAGTAGCTCAGTGGTAGAGCGGTCGGCTGTTAACCGATTGGTCGTAAGTTCGAATCTTACCTGGGGAGTTTTCAGAGATAACTTTACAGATTCAGTCCTCTTCAGAGGACTTCTTGTATGAGACAGGGAATTTGATTCCCTGTCTGACTCGATCTGCAAAATCACTTTGACAGCCCTAGAATCACCGCAGCAACCTAAAAGGGAATATCATCTAAATCTGCTATGAGACAGGGAATTTGATTCCCTGTCTGACTCGATCTGCAAAATCACTTTGACAGCCCTAGAATCACCGCAGCAACCTAAAAGGGAATATCATCTAAATCTGCTTCGTCTTCCATATCTGTAGATTCCGCAGAACTGGTTTCGGATTCAAAATCGCTAGAACTTGTAGCACGATTGTAATTGCCGATGGGAACGACATTCCCTAAATTGCTAGTCGGTGCAGGAGATGCAACGGCTACAGGAGTCGCAGCCACAGAAGGAACAACGGATTCAACCTGAGTTTCGCTAAATTCTCCCGTTTGCTTGTAAATACGGGAAAGGTTCAATTCTGCCCTTGTTTCTTTGTAGCGAACGCCTTGTTTTTCTACATCAAGGCGATCCATTTTCAGGCTACCTATGATAATGACGCGATCGCCGGCTCGATAATTAGCGCTGATTTCTTCCGCTAAATTCCGCCATCCCGTTACCCTGAGCATAGCTGGCGGGTCATTGTCTCGCAAGCCATCAAATCGTACTAGCATATTCGCGACGGGGGTATCGTCTGGAGTGCGCCGCAGTTGAGGGGATTCAACAATCTCAGCTATTAAGGTACAGCTATTCATAACTAAACTCCCTTGTCTACTCAGTTTCTAATTCTAGTCTAGAACAATTGTTCTTTAGTTTGCCGATTCTAGTCCCTGTTCGAGATCGATAAAATCTTGAACGCGCTGACGGTAATCCATGAGGGAGCGATCGACCCAATCGCGATCGTCACTATTGGCAAAAATATGTACCAATGGTTCCCCTGCATCCGGTAAGATTAGCACCCAATTGTCATTTTGACGATTGACAATTTTTACCCCGTCGATGAGTTCCAAATTTTCCGCCGGATGGGTTTCCACTAATTGCCGCATCAGAGACCCTTTTACCGTCCAAGGACAGCGCATAGTATAACTTTTATGACAAACTCGGGGTAATTCGCTGCGAATCTGTGCCAAAGAGCGTTCTTGGATGGTTAGCATTTCAATCAGTTTGGCGACACAGAACATGGCATCAAAACCGGGATGCAGTTGGGGGAAAATAAAGCCCATTTCGCCACTCCCGCCCAACACTACGCTACTGTCGGTTTGCGAGGCTTCCATTAATGCGGTAGGGTTGACTTTAGTACGAATGACTCGACCATCGTGACGGCGGGCAATTTGTTCTACGGCGCTGGAAGCATGAACCGGAACTACTACGGCACTTCTGGGGTGAGCAGTCATCATCATATTAACCATTAAAGCCGTCAGCATTTCCCCACGAATGGATAAACCGGCTTCATCGACTAAAATCAACTGTTCTCCATTGGCGGATACTTGTACCCCTAAATTGGCCTTCAGGGCTTCTACGACGTGACCTAGCTGCACCAGCAGTCCTTCTCGTTCCTCATTGGAAATGGCGATTTGACTTAAGCTGGCGTTAAGAACGACGGCATCGCAACCAAATTTAGCCAAGAGGCGCGGTAAAATTGCCCCAGAAACCGCATAACCGTAATCGATGACGACTTTGGCGTGAGAGTTGCGGACGGCTTCGACATTGAGGTGAGTCTCAAAACTCTCGGTGTAGATATCGAGGGTCTGAGTGAGGTAGGTCATAGTCCCGATATCCGCGATCGCCACTCGTCGCAGGTCTTCTTTAAAGTAAGACCCTTCGATTTTCTTTTCTTTGGCTTTGGTAATATTGATGCCTTGGCGATCGAAAAATTCAATCAAAATGGAGTCAGGACGGTTAGGATGCAAACGGACGTGAACCCCCCCCGTAACAGCAAGGGTTGAAATGACAGTTCTGGCGAGGGGAATGGCGGTTGATTCTAAGTTTTGAATTCCTACCCCAGAAGACATAATCCCAGCAATTAAAGAGCGACTGACCATGCGAGAAATGGGTCGTTGATCTCTCGAAACTGTTACCATTGCCCCTGGTTTGAGGGTCGAGGCATAAGCGGCACCGAGTTTAACGGCAAATTCTGGTGTAATGTCAATATTGGCCAAACCGGAAACACCTTGTTGACCGAAGAGATTGCGTTGCGCCATATTTCCCCAAATCAAGTTGATATTTAAAATTGCTCCTGATTCAATTTTTTTACTCGGCCAAACCCTCACCCCTGGACTGATTTGTGCTTCTTCTCCCACGGAGGAGAGGGATCCCACCACGGCACCTTCAAGAATGTGGGCGCGGCGATCGACCCGAGTTCCTCGAGAGATCACGCAGGCGCGTAAATGTGCTTCGTCGCCGACGATCGCGCCGTTGGCCACGATCGGGCGTTTGAGATTGGCATCGGCACCGATGGTAATATTATCCCCAAGGACGGTTCCCGCTTCAATATGAACCCTCGGTCCGATGCGGCAATTGTTACCAATTAGAACTGGGCGATCGATTTTCGCGGAAGGATCGATATAAGTATCGGAACCCAACCAGAGACCGGGTTCTACTTCGGGATAGGCGAAGTCGAGTTTAACTTTCTTCTCCAAACCGTCGTACTGAGACTCTCGATAGGCATCGAGGTGGCCGACATCGCACCAATATGCTTCGGCAATATAACCATACATGGGTTCTCCTTTGGCGAGGAGTAAGGGAAAGAGGTCTGTAGAAAAGTCAGATTCTTCGTTTTCCGGTAGATAGCCTAAAACTTCTGGTTCGAGGATATAGGTTCCGGTGTTGACGGTATCGGAGAAAATTTCGCTGGTGGAGGGTTTTTCGAGGAAACGAATGATTCGATTTTCTTGATCGGTAATAACTACGCCAAATTCTACGGGATTGGGGACGCGGGTTAAAATTAGGGTTGCTTTGGCTTGCTTTTCTTTATGAAAGGCGATCGCGGCTTTTAAATCAAAGTCGGTAATACTGTCTCCACTAATGACTAAGAAAGTATCGTCTAAGAGTTCGGCAATATTTTTGACACAGCCAGCAGTCCCCAAAGGTTGATCTTCTTCGACTGCATAGGTCATCTGCACGCCAAAATCGTGGCCATCTTGAAAGTAGTCTCGCATGACATCCGGGAGATAGTGGAGTGTAGCGATTACTTCTGTAATGTCATTGCGCTTGAGCAAATTCACTATATGCTCTGCGATCGGTCGGTTGAGAATGGGAACCATTGGTTTGGGAAGGTCGCAGGTCAAGGGGCGAAGTCGCGTTCCCGAACCCCCTGCCATTAGCACTGCACGCATAAATACTCCTTGATTTTTGGTTTTTTATTGGGCTTAAGGTCTTTTCATACAGCCGAGTGGCTTAATTTTCTACTCGATCGACTTTGGTAATTCTGTTTCTGTGCAATTTTTGGCGATCGCTTCATCATTAATTTTGTTTGTTATTCCAAGGCTAAAGTTGTCTTAGGGGTATTTTATCCTCCTTTCAGACAATCTACCCAAATGCTGCATTTTGAGTGCGATCCTTCCTAATCTTTACTCTACAATCTATCTCGATCGTTCTCATAAATCTTTTGGCTCTTGGCTTGGCGATCGCGGCTTAAACCTCTGTTCTGTATAGATTGTTTCCATTTTTCCGCTATTTTTCCTCAAGTTAGGGGATTTTAATTTAAGTTTTGCAACATTAATTAAATTAAGAATCAGCCCTTGACAGTTTTGTCAATAACAAGTTACATTAATTCACAAAGCAGCAGAGGGAAGGTACCGCAATACCTTAAGACTAAAACAAGCAATCACATCACCCAGGGGGGCGAACTATCGATCGCCAACGATCGTCTATCGAAATATATAGAGAAGGAGACCCTAGCATGGAAAACCCCAATAATTTCCTCAGTCTGGAACAACAATTCGAGTTACGCAAATTCGCGCAACAGGCTAAATGCGTTTCTCGCGACGAACTTGAAAATCTTTTCATTGAAATTATTCAGCAGAAAATGAGACAGGAAAATCTGTTCAAAACTATGTTCAAGGGTGCTTAGGGCGGATTAATTGACCAAAAGCTCAAGAAAAGACACCTAAGTTCTAGATTATTTTCCTTACTTATCTGTTATCCTTTCAACGAGGTTCGATCTTTATGTCATCATTGGTATTAACAACTGAGGTAAGTCTCGGAGAATTGGCGATCGCATTTCTGCAAGAATCTGTAGGAAACTGGCACTCTCAACGGCGCTATTACACCCTAAAAACCGATGAAGTGCAGGAAGTTGAGAGTTTTATAACGGTTAGCTTTCTCCCTCGCAATACTCCAGAATTGCAGCATTTAGCAATGTTACATCAATTAGAGGATGCAGATATTCTCATGGGTGGTTCTCGAGTAACCTGGGAGAGTAATTACACTAAAGAGGATCGCAAGCCTCTGAAAGGTTCGACCACATTTGGTATTTCAGAAACTCTCATGTATCGCGATCGCGGTTTTGCGACGATAAAACCGATTACAGCAGAATACACTTTACCCCCAGATAGTCCTCAAACCCTGCGTCTGCGAACAGAATATAAAGGCTCTGTCTTTGAAGAAGAGTTAAAATTAATCGGTCGCAAGTATCGCACTCGCCAAACTATCATTTCTCGGGCGGGAGAGGAGCAAACCATCGGACAGTATCTCGAAAAACGGGTCGGTTAATGCGCCCTTCCCAGGATATTCAATCGCGATCGCCAGACTTTTGCTAAAAAGTCTGGTATTTTTAGGAAATAACTTGGGAATAGGTAATCAATAATCCCGAACTCATCACTTAGTCAATGCAAGAGTATTTCGGTGCAGAAAATTTAACCCCTCCCGATGGCGAAACCCTGACGATCGCCAAAGCGATCGCCAACCTGAAGCAAAAGAAAGATACGGGGTTGCGCTACTATGCTGCTTGGTGGTTGGGACGATTTAGAGTTGACGATCCCGAGGCGATCGCGGCATTAATTGAAGCCCTTGAAGATGAAGATCTCCTCACTCCAGATGGCGGATATCCCTTGCGCCGGAATGCAGCAAAAGCCTTGGGGAAACTGGGGGCGAAAGAAGCGATTCCCGCTCTTTTGCGGTGTTTTGATTGTGACGATGTTTATGTGCGAGAATCGGCGGCTCAAGCACTGGGGGCGATCGGCGATCGCGCTTCCATTCCTCAGTTACTTAAATTTCTCGAAGGAGGAGTAGAAGCCGCCCAATTTGTGCCGGGTAAACCCCATCTAATTCAACCTTATGAAGCCATTATCGAAGCCTTGGGAGCCTTGCACGCGACGGAAGCAATTGAGGCGATCGCGCCTTTTTTAGAACACCCTGTAGAAAAAGTACAGTATGCGGCGGCTCGAGGATTGTATCAAATCACGGGAGAGGATCGCTACGGACAGAGGTTAATTCTAGCTTTACAAGGCGATCGCCTACAATTGCGCCGCTCTGCTTTAATGGACTTAGGAGCCGTGGGTTATTTACCCGCAGCCGAGGCGATCGCGGAAACTCTGGCGGAAAATAGTTTAAAGTTAATTGCCCTCAAAGGCATTTTAGAACATCATCTCCAAGCCGTATCTTCCTCATCTCTTCAGTTATCCGAAGATAGTATTCGCGTAATGGATTTTATGGACTCCCTCTTATAAAAGTCACCAGTTATCAGTTATTGAACAAACTATGAATGAAATAGCAACAAAACCTCCAGTTCAAGACTATATTAAAGCCGTCGATCTAGCTGATTCTTCAGATGGTTTGCTCGATGCGGTGAAAGCCTTGGCAGATTTGCGCCAGGAACAGGCTCTCCCGAAGTTAATTGAAATTCTGGGTTACAATAACCCAGGAGCCGCCGTTGCTGCGGTTGAGGGCTTAATTAATTTAGGCATTCCGGCGGTTCCGGCTCTCCTCGAACAACTCGATGGTTACAATTATGGGGCGAGGGCTTGGGCGATCCGCGCTTTGGCTGGTATCGGCGATCCTCGGGCGATCGATACGTTGACCCAAGCAGCGAAAGAAGATTTTTCTTTTAGTGTTCGTCGCGCTGCATCTCGGGGATTGGGTAATATTTTATGGTCGGAACTTCCCGCTTCGGAACGAGAAACCACTCAAAAGCAAGTTATTGATACTCTTATTCTTGTTTCCCAGGATGTGGAATGGGTAGTTCGTTATGCGGCTGTTTTGGGTTTACAAGGATTAGCCACTCAGCAATCCATATTTACAGAAAAAGTTTGCAACCATTTACAAACTTGGCAAGAAACAGAATCCGAACTCACTATCCGCGCTCGCATTCAACTCGCTTTACAACGTTTACAAAATGTAAATCTGTAGGTTTTTTGTCTTCATTGGTAAATATAGCGCTAAAAACCAGCAATTTTCTGTACACTCTATAGAGATGAAAATATTTTTGTTTGTACGCCCAAGAACTTGTGAGGAGCGATCGTGAATAAATTTGCGGATAAATACCGTTGCATATCTGTTGGACTTATGGCTTTAACCCTTGTCCTCAGCCCTTTACCCAGTCAAGCAGAAGCTGAAACAAGCGTTCCACCTGTAGGCAATTCTGCCAATTCTCCTCGTAGATTACCTGCGCTTCCCCCACTTCCCCGCGTCAGTCAACCCAGCCAAAATGCGATCGCCCCGGAGAGTGCAACCCCTTCTCGTCGTCTCAGTCCCCTCCCGCGCGTTAATCAACCCCCCGATCGCACTAAAATTCTTCCCAAACTGAATCGCAAAGTTATTTCCAGACAAAATTCCCTCTCTCAGCAAAATTCTCCCCCCCAACGAAATTCTCCCTCTCAGACAGTGCGATCGCAAGAAACGTCTCAAACTGCCAGTTTAGAGACCAAACCCGCTTCTATTGAAAATCGCCAAGTTGCTCAAACCGATAATGTACGCCGTCGCTACATTAATCCTACCTGGAGTTATGCGGGCTTGGGGGGGAATTTGGGCTTGTCCGATAATGGCATCACGGATCTCGGTAAAGGTTCCGTTGCGATCGATGCCAAAATTGCTTTAACCAATTACCTTTCCCTGCGCCCGGCGATTTTGATTGGAGATAGTACGACGATCTTGCTACCTCTCACTTACGATGTTAATATTCAAAGTGGCGATCCCTTTGAACCTTCTGTCGTCCATCCCTTTATTGGAGGCGGTCTTGCCCTTTCCAATCGCAATACGGAATTAAATAATAATGTGGCACCCCTTGCGACGGCGGGAGTCGATCTGCGAGTCAGCGATCGCGTTGTCGTCTATAGTAACCTCAGTGCGGGCTTTTTTGGCGAACAAACTGAAATCGGCGCACGTATTGGGGTTGGTTACGTCTTTCCTAGCAAAAAATAGATATCCCATCTTAACTCGGGCAGAATCTAAGCGGGGTGGGAATATCTCGCAAAACCTTTAAAGATGAAGGCCAATTTCATTTCGCAAGCGATAAACGATCGCATTAGGTTCAACCCGAGAGAGAATTTCTGCAATCACTGTATTGGGTCCCGCCTCTCCCCAAGTACATCCAGCCTCTAAATAGCGTTGTGCTACTTTTCCCACGGCATAAGCACCATATCCCGCTAATCCTCCTTGAATGGTTGCCGCCGATAGCCAAGTTGTCAAAGTTGCCGATCCTTCTAATCCACCCACGGCTGTTGTTTTACCAATTCCCAAGAGAAAACTACTCCCCAATTCTCCTAATAATAAACTCCCCGAACTCAATAAAATTTTACGCCAAACTTTCCCAGCTTCATAACTGGTCATGGGGAAACCATATAACCGCGCCAAAGCACGAATGAGGGCTAAATCTGCCAGCGTTCCCACGATAACATCGAGAATGGGAATGGGATTGAGTGCCACGGCTAAGGCTTTATATTTGGCATAACTCCAGATGGTTTCTTCGGCTTCCTTTTGACGTAACTCAACGGTTTTTCCGGCTAATTTCTTTTCTGCTTCTCTGCCTTGTACTAGGGCATTTAAGGCTAGAAGAGTGCGCCCTTCTCGATTCAAAATTTCTAAAATCTTCTCTCGTAATGGATCGATTTGAGGGTCTGGGGTTTCCCATTCTTGGCTGACTCGACCATCAGGCCATTCTACTCTAACTGGAAATGGAGCAGGGGCGGCGGCGGTCATGACAATTTCTTGAGGAGATAATAGGGCTTGTAATTTTTTATCTTCTTCTTTTCCTGTGCCTAGTTGTTGCAATTGTTGATAAATAATTTCGCGATCGCAGTCTGGATAGAGATCGGTTTTATTAAAGACTAAGAGTAACGGTTTTTGATAAGCGCGTAACTCACACAAGGCTTCATATTCGGTTCGGGTAATATCTCCTGCAACAATGAATAAAATTAAATCTGCTTGATAAGCGACTTCTCTGGCCATTGTTGCTCTCATTTGCCCGTCAATTTCATCCAGTCCTGGGGTGTCGATTAATTCAATTTGCACTTTATCCGCGATCGCCCAGTGAATGGACTTAGGATATTTAGTTACACCATGTATGGGTCCGGTGTCAAGGACTTTTTCCCCTAATAATCCATTGAGAACCGCCGATTTTCCTCGACTGACTAGACCAAATGCCGCAATACAGATAACCTTACGTTCTAATTTATCCAACGCACCTTTCAAGGTCTGTAATTCGCTTCTGACGGCGGCTTGCAGTTCCATACTGGGGCGATAGCGTCCGTGACGCTGAAAGCTGGAATACCAAGAGAGAGCTTGTTGCAAGCTCATTTTAGCGCGATTGTAGTGGGTTTCTTGGGACAAGGTAAAACTACGGGTAAAATAACGAGGCATTCTCTGCCTATTCTAACCGATAATTTGCTTAAATGTACATCACTGTGACGGTAAAATTCATGCAGGCAAAGAAATTAATTTCTACTCAATTTTAAATGCGTTTACTCGATTCTCAACGCCAATTTTTGACCATTATTAGCTTTCTGATTATTGGTACGATTCTCAGGCTAATTTGGGCTGCAGATATGGAATGGAAAAATGAAGAGATATGGACCTTTGAACAAGCGCGTAAAATTGCAATGGGAGAGATACCACTTCCTGCGATCGGCATTCTCAGTTCGATCGGTATTCCTCAAGGGGGACTCAATATGTGGTGTTTTGCGGCGATCGCCAGTTTTTCTGAAGATCCTGTGGTTATGGTGCGTTGGATCGGTGGGATCAATAGTTTGGTCTTATGGTCGTTTTTCGCTTTTATTTTGTGGCAAATTACCGCTAATGAGAGA
>NZ_JAYGHV010000003.1:0-50767 GCF_034932145.1 Spirulina sp. 06S082
ATGGCATCAAGATTTTGTCCGCTTTCTTTTAATCTCTGTAAATCTTGAATAATGCGTTCGGTTGCTTTTTCAGTATTTTCATTACGATTTATTTTTTGTTCGCCTACTAATTGGCGATCGAATGAATTGAGTTGAGTTTTAATTGCTTTTGTTAAGGTTAAGCTGTAAGGATCATCTTCATAGATCGTATAAATATTCTTCGCGTTCATGACATACTCAAGATAGTTTGCAAGAAATTTTCCTTGCTCTGTGTTACTGAAGATAGTACGAAAATACCACTTATTATTGGTAATCTTATCTGCAGTTGCACTTCCACTAATTGCAGGAATTCCATATTTCTGATAAATTTTCCCGGCTTCTAAAGAATTTTTGCTTGTATAATGTCCAAGTACAGCAACAGCAGCAGAATCGACAATTTCTTTCGCGGTAACTTCTGGATCGAGTCGATCGTCATGAATTTCTAATAGCAGTTGTTTTCCATTCACTCCTCCTGCTGCATTAATTTTATCGAAATATAGTTGAACACCGTCAATTATTTGTCCTCCTGTAAAATTTTCAGCCCTATCCTGTGTGGAAACAGCGATCGCGATCGTAATTGTTTCTTGTTTAAAGAGGTTGGGTAAAAATTGTATGGCAATAATACCTATCAAAACAAGTAGAAACAATATCTCGAAATAGTTCTTTTTTGTCCAGTTTTTCATTACGTTTCAAAATTAAAAATTAAAAATTACTGTATACTGTTCTGTCAAAGCCAAACTCTAGGCGCGATCGCCTTTTCTCCAAAATTGGATTGACGGTAAAACTGCCAAGTTTGTATAAACCAATTTTTTGCCTCTGTTACTGATGCCCCACGATAGCGACAAAGCAAGCCATTTCCTTGCATTTGCGTGACTCCTGCTTCTCCTTGTCTTTGATTATTTGTCCAGAGTTGCTGTTGCCGCATTGTTAATCCCTAAGTCTACACTACAAACATATACAGATGAAGAATATCAAGAAACCGAGCGATCGCAACTTTTACCCGATCTCAATCTCGATTTACTTCATCGCTGTATTAGGATTGAGAATCACGCACGATCGCTGCGAGAATTTCGTGCAGAAATTGGCATGAGATAAAAAAAGTTTGTAGAGGCATAAAAGTTTACATCTAATCTCTTTGTATGTGAACTTCCCTTTTTTTACAGACTATATATTGTAGAGCAAAAAAACAAACAATTGTGCATCTTTTTCAAGCGTCACAGGGATAAAAAAGTAAATAAAATCTAGGAACTTTTCTATTTTTGAAACGACAAAAGAAACACGCAACAAAAATAAATTGAGGGATTTAACCATGCAACGACTATTAATCAAAAGCGCGATCGCGATCGCCGCAATCTCTACTGCTTTATTCTCAGCCAATGCCGCATTTGCCGAACAAGATAATAAACCCGGCACTGATGCCACATATATTGGCGCTGGGGTTTCTGCGGGCGTAACCAATGGGGGACAAACTGGGGATGCTGCTACTTTTGGGGGCAATATTCAAGGACGTTTTGCGGTTCCTGAAGCCCCGGTTTCTGTCAGAGGGGCAATTCTCTTTAGCGATGAAACCAGCGCCCTGATGCCCATCGTTTCTTACGATATTCCTATTACGAATAACGCTAATGTTTACGTGGGTGGTGGCTATTCTTTTGTGGAAGCAGACGGACAACCCACCCCATTGGGCAATCGTAACTCGGTTGTTCTCACCGCCGGGGCTGAGGCACAATTTGGAGATAGCATCATCGTTTATGGCGATACGAAATGGGGGATCGATGCTTATCAAAACAGTTCCGCCGATGCCCTTAGTTTTCAAGGTGGTGTAGGCTACAAATTCTAGCTTAAGGAATCGTAAACTAGAAAGTGCGATCGCGCCCTCGCTGAGTTGGTATAATAGGGAGTCTAAAACGCCAGAATGCTTAAGGTTTTCTGGCGTTTCCCTGCCAAAACGATCGCCATAATTTAATTTCCTATGGTTCAAACACCTACCGCCCCTGCCAAAGTTTCTCGACTGGAGGGCATTAAAGAACGCAGTAATTGTTTACGCGAACCCCTAGCGACAGAACTGTTAAACGATTCCACCCATTTCAGCGAAGATGCCATTCAAATCCTGAAATTTCACGGTTCCTATCAACAAGATAATCGGGATAATCGAGTCAAAGGGCAAGAAAAAGACTATCAGATGATGTTGCGAACCCGCAGCCCTGGCGGTTATATTCCCCCAGAACTTTACTTAACTTTAGATCGCTTGGCGGATGAATACGGCAATCATACCTTGAGAATCACTACCCGCCAAGGATTTCAAGTTCACGGCATTCTCAAAAAGAATTTAAAAGCCACCATCAGCGCGATCGTTCACAATTTAGGATCGACTTTGGGTGCCTGCGGCGATCTCAATCGTAACGTCATGGCACCCCCAGCCCCTTACAAAAACCGCCCTGAATATGTATTGGCGCAAGAATATGCTAATAAAATCGCCGATTTGCTGACACCGCAAACTGGGGCATATTACGAGATTTGGTTGGATGGGGAAAAAGTCATCAGTGGGGAAGAAGCCCCGGAAGTAAAAGCAGCCAGGCAGCGCAATGGCAATGGGACGATCTTCCACGACAAAGAAGAACCCATTTACGGCACCCAGTATATGCCTCGCAAGTTCAAATGTAGCGTCACGGTACCGGGGGATAATTCCATTGACCTCTATACCCAAGATGTGAGTTTTGTGGTCATGACAGACGAACGAGGGGAATTGCAAGGCTTTAATGTCTTTGCTGGGGGAGGAATGGGAAGAACCCATAATAAGGAAGAAACCTTTGCACGGATGGCGGACGAGATCGGCTATATTGCCAAGGAGGATGTTTACGATCTGCTTAAAGCTATTGTTGCGACTCAACGAGACTATGGCGATCGCGTTCAACGCCGTCATGCGAGAATGAAATATCTCCTCAATGATTGGGGGGTAGACAAGTTTAAAGCGCAGGTTGAGAAATATTTCGGTAAAACTATCGAACCGTTGAAACCTTTGCCGGCATGGAAATATGAGGATTTTTTAGGCTGGCACGAACAGGGCGACGGTAAGTTATTCTTGGGCGTTTCCGTCGAAAACGGTCGGGTTAAAGATGAAGGGAAATTCCGCTTAAAAGCAGCTTTAAAGGAAATTGTAGAGACTTTTAATATTCCCATGCTGCTGACGGCCAATCACAATATTACCCTGTACGAAATTGCTCCAGAAGCGCGGGAAAAAATTGAGAGTATTTTGGTGCAGCATGGTGTCATTGTCGATCCTGGTGCGATCGCGCCCCTCGTCCGTTATTCAATGGCTTGTCCGGCACTCCCCACCTGCGGTTTAGCGATTACGGAGTCAGAACGGGTATTACCAAGCATTTTAGACCGCATTCAAGCCCTATTAAAGAAATTAGGCATGGGAAACGAGGAAATCGTCATTCGCATGACTGGATGCCCCAATGGTTGCGCCCGTCCCTATATGGCAGAATTAGGATTTGTGGGTAGTGCGCCAAAAGCCTATCAGATTTGGTTGGGAGGAAGCCCCAATCAAACTACTTTAGCGCGGCCTTTTGTGCAGAAAATGCCCATAGATGATTTAGAAACTTTCCTCGAACCTTTATTTGTTTATTTCAAAACAGATCGAAAACCTGGGGAAAGTTTTGGGATTTTCTGCGATCGCGTCGGTTTTGAAGCCTTACGAGAGTATGGGGAAAATTATCAGCCAGCGCCCCAGCCAATTAAATCCCGTCGTCCCCAAGGGCGTAAAATTCGCTATCGGGTGGGGATTTATGACGAAATTTACGATCGCATCAAAGTTGCAGCCAAAGAAAAGAATGTTTCCATGACTCAGCTTGTCGGTGATGCGTTAGAGAAATATCTCGCCGATCTTTAACACAACTGGTGAGGGATAAAAAATCCCCCTAGCAGCCAAACCACTAGGGGGATTTTTAAAGAATTGGTTCACCGCTTCGCCGTTTTACCTCAGTTTTTGACCTGGGCAAACCCAGGTGGGTGTCGTGTCTGCTGCATAAAGTTTCCGAGTACAAGCTCGGTTTACTGCCGCGCAAACGATTAAGGACTCCCTTATTATCAAAGCATAGATCTAAAAACAATATTGGCAGTCACCAACGTTGCAGCCGAACCAACTCTATTTTAGTCAATTTTGCCGGAAAGAGGAACAAAGAAGCAAAATAAAAAAATGCGATCGCGAGATGCTCCATTCTATTTTAAAATCTGCTATACTATATAACTGTCGAAAAAATTAACTCGGGGGCGTGGCGGAATGGTAGACGCTGCGGACTTAAAATCCGTTGACCTTTATCGGTCGTGAGAGTTCAAGTCTCTCCGCCCCCACTGCTTTAGCCCTTCTTTAATAATGAACAGGAAATCATTAACTCTTACACTCTATTTTTGCACTTTAGGACAGGGTTTTAGGGATTGTTTTCCTAAAGAACACTGGTTTGCTAAACAAGGCTGGCTGTAGGCTCGATCTTCCTCTGGAGGAGGGGGAGTCTGTCCAAAAATCATCTCGCAACTGAGGTCTTCAAAATTGGGAATCATGGTGAGGGGAATGCCAAATTTTTCTGTAAAGAATTCTTGAGTCGGAATTTTGCACATATTCACGCACATTCCCACGCAACCACTGTTCTCTAAATATCTACATTTTTTAATATGAATGCCACTTTTTTGGCTTTTTATGGTTTCATTTTCTGTGGGAATTTCTACTGCAACGACCTCACAAGAACCTACTAACCATTGAAATAAATTCGCCCCAAACCAAGCATTAAGTTCGCAAACTAATTTAGTCGGCGAAAAAACACTCCGCACGATCGCCAGAATTTGTTCGGGGACTAGGGACTGTAAAACAACTGCAACAAGTTCTTGCTGTTCCTTGGGGGTGCGACCGCGTACAATCTGTTCGGATAGGTCTACAAAGCCGTCATAACCCTTTAGTTTCGTTGTTTTATCCAAGACGATCGCCATTTTGTGGGTAAATAACGCGATAAATAGGCGATCGAAAAGATTATCATTGTAAATTTCCGGTGCGGTAGTATTCATCGAAAAATTGGGTAGAAACCCCGTCCTTATAGGACGGCTTTATATTAGTTTAGCTACCGCCTTGGAGTTGTTTAATTAGGGTGCTTTTGCATTGCACTTTTAACAGGACAATTACTGTATCTAATTAAACAACCCTGTACGCATAGCGGTTTTGCTCTTTCGAGCCTCCCTTTCGGGGTAATGTTAGCTTCGACAATGTTATTAGGGCTTGTTAGGTTAGCAGCACTATTTCAGTGACCTTAAAATTGTTTAACTGCTAACGACAGAGCGAGGAACTAGCTTCGCATTCCCAGGTGTCGTGACCCAAATAACGTAGTACGCTGGGTACTTAGTCTGGTCAGAATGGCTTGTCAGATTTCTCTTTCAAGCCTCACGCCTTTAGGCTGAGGTTCCTGACCGCCAAACTTTCACCCTATTGGTTTTTATGCCTTTCTATCATATCGCTTCCAACAGTGAAGATTCGCGATCGCGATAATTTCTCTCCCTGAGTCATACCATAGAAGGAGGAAATATTGTTTGCATTTCTGCACCCATGAGTTATTGTGTCGATCCCAACTGTTCTCAACCGGAAAATCCCGATGATGCGAAATATTGTCATGCTTGTGGGGGAGAATTAAAGCTCAAAGATCGCTATCGCACTCTCAAACCTTTGGGACAAGGGGGTTTTGGGAAAACATTTCTGGCGATCGACGAAGATAAACCTTCACAACCTTATTGCGTGATTAAGCAATTTTTTCCCCTCGCAACTGGAAAAAGTGCGATCGCCAAAGCCGCAGAATTGTTTCAACGAGAAGCAATTCAGTTGGATGAGTTGGGAAGTCATCCCCAAATTCCCGATTTATTGGCTTATTTTTCTTTGCGCGATCGCCAATATTTGGTACAGGAATTCATTGCGGGGGATCATTTAGGGAGAGAAGTTGGAAAATTAGGCATATTTGATGAAATTAAAGTTCGGGCTTTATTGGAAAATCTCCTCCCCGTGTTAGCATTTGTCCACGAACATCAAGTCATTCATCGCGATATTAAACCGGAAAATATTATTCGCCGTCAAAGCGATCGCTTGTTATTTTTGGTCGATTTTGGTGCATCTAAAGTCATTAATGCGGAAACTTTGCAAGAAACGGGAACGGCGATCGGATCTGCGGGATTTTTGGCACCGGAACAGGCGATCGGTCGGGCAACTTATGCCAGCGATATTTATAGTTTGGGGGTGACTTGTATTAGTTTATTAACGGGTTTGCATCCTTTCGATCTCTTCGATATTCATGAGGGATCGTGGACATGGAAAAAATATCTAAAGCACCCTATTCGTGCAGATTTAGGACAAATTCTTGATAAGATGTTAATGGCAGCAATGAGTCAGCGCTATGGTTCTATCTCAGAAATATTGCAAGATTTGCAAACAATTTCTACTGCGATCGATTTGGAGTTAGAACAGTTACAAACTCAATTTACTGGGGTAAGTTCACAAAAGGCGATCGCGCCTCCTACAGGAACATCTCAAAGCCAAATCGATCGCGAATTAGAAGAACTACAATCGGAATATTGGGGACAAAATAAAACAACCAATTGAGTATAAATTAGGATTGCTTGCCTTCATAATATTCGTGACTTAAAAATGGTACAGCAATCAATTCTCCTGTACTTTCACCTATTTTAACTTTTAAACCTTCTCCTCCTACTTTTGTTTTCAAATAAGCCAACCCTAATGACCCTTCGTTAGTATCGATAGAACTGGTAATTTTACCCACTTTTTTTTCCTCAATAATAATAGGAGTATCTGGTGCAACAGGTGCATCTAACTTGATCCCCCATAAGCGTTGTTTGACTCCTTTATAAGTATTAAGACGGGCGACAGTTTCTTGACCGATATAACAGCCTTTCTCAAAAGAAATCCTACTCCATAAACCCGCTTCTAAAGGATTGTATTCATCTGTTAATTCGGCTTTAGGAAGAGGTCTTCCTTGTTGAATTCGCAACTGTTCCCAAAGGCGATCGCCGGCAGGTATTGCTCCTTTTTTTACCAATTTGTCCCACAGTTTCCCTGCACTTGTCCCAGGCATTATCAAAGTATATCCAGGCAGTCCCAAACCATTTCCTACTGCAATTCTCACCTCCTCTCCCGCTAAGTTAAATTGGGTATGATTGCCCTCTAACTGACTCGATAACCCCTCTAAACCCAGATTTTTAGCAAAATCTTCACTTCCCTCGCCAATCAGGGTAAAAATCGCCATTTCTGCGGAAATATCCGTTAATTTAACGCGATCCATCGGGAAAAGATAGCGATCCAACCATTTCATCATCGATTGATTTTGACCAGGAGAAAGCCAAAGCAATAACTCTTCTTCTGTCGCGTAAACTGTTGCGAGATCGATTGTTCTAGCTGTAGAGGTCACAAATACCGTTTGACAGCCTTCTCCGGGTTGCAAGCGTTTAATATCGTTGGTACTTTGATTGTGGAGAAATTGGATTCTATCTTCTCCCGTCAGTCGAATTAGTCCAGAATTAGAGCGATCGCACAAGATAACACCCTTTTTAATCGCTGACAAAGCCGCTAAATCATTGCCAAAACTATTAGGAATCGTAGATTCTCCCTCAAAAACTGCTCCTAAACTGACCTGAATTTCTTGCAATGTTTGTGTCATATTCCGAATAACCGATAACTGATGACTAAATACTAGGATAAATCGGCAAAAATTGCATCTACCAATTGTTTGACTTTATCATCGAGTATATTCCAATCCACCTCTCCTTGTTCATCAAACAAGCGCAAGTCAATCTCAACTTCGACTTCCCCCTCGGGTTGGCAATGAGAAGGGGGAGGATAATTGAGAAAACAGGCTTGAAAGCATAAATCCCAAATATCGAAGGTAAGCGATCGCTTTTCATAAGTCAAGCGCAGTCGATGACCCGGAAAAGGTTCTTGAATATCCTCATAAGTCCCCTTCCAGCGAGAAGTATCAAGCTGCGTCCTAATATTATCGATAACGCGAATTAAGGAAGGCTGCATGAGAATTTGGGCTTTCTCCCAATCTTGAGTTGTTTTAAATTTAGGTTTCATTGATTTGTTGGGGTTTCTAGAGTTTGATACTATTTGTGTTATCCTTTTATTTTTAAAAATGACCGCGATCGAGAACGCGATCGATAGATGGACTCGAATCATCAATTATAGTTTGAATTTTATCGATCATTCTTTGAAAAACATCAGCATAATATTTTGAAGAATCCAAAAATTCTTCATACTCCGATCGATGGATATATCTTGCTTCTGGTGTTTTATATTCTTGTCTAAGATTAGCTGACATTCGCTTTGATTTGCGGACAATGAGAACATCATCAATCTGTGTTGACACAATTGAAACAGGCTTCATATCCAAAAATTCACAAATCAAAAAATATAGAGAACCAGGAACAGCTATTTTTAAGTCTCTGCTTGTTGCAACAGCTTCTTGAAACATAGTTTTATCTAAATTAGTTTTACATTCTGCACAAATATAACCAAGATGAGATTCAATTAACTGATATTGTTGAAAATTTGGCTCGAAAGATGTTTTGAGATATAACTTTTTCCCTAATATAAAATCTTGATCTTTAGAACGAATTGATGGTTTACCTGCATCGCCAAGATCGCCAATAGATGAAGAAAAACTCAGACCAGAAAAGGTTTTCTTTGGTCCCAACTCAAAGGATTCATCAATTCCTCGTAAACTGCGAAACATAAGATGAGGTAAAAACTCTTCTAAAATTGTATTGTCTAACTTTAGTTGTCCTTTTTGTCTGTAGAGAAAATTCTTGGAACTATCAAATATAAGATCGAGTTCCACAAACTTTTTATATCGATTGGTTGCATCTACCAATTTCTGAATACTATTAATTTGTCCACATTCAACTAACTTCAATTCCTCGATCCATTCGTGATATTTTTTGATTGCTTCTTCAACGCGATCGCGATCGGCACTAGGTAAGCGAGGATTATTCAGACAAGCTATTAACTTTGTATAATGCGGCTGTGGTAATTCAGGCATAGTTTTACTACAATGAAGTAATAGAGGAAGTGATGCTGATTTAAGTTCAATTTTTTCAAATTGATAGATATTTTCTTTGGGATTTAGAATTTTTGTTTTGCCAATATCAAAAACTTTTTCAATCGTATCTTCTAAATAAGTATGATTTTTGGGAGAAACTTGGCCAATGCTTTTTTCTAAAACATCGAGAGCCACATTTCTCGCAATAGAAGAAATATCTGTATGACAATTCTTTAAATTGCTAAAGTTTAGAATATCTTCTCTAATAATTTTACCAAATTTATTCTTAAATTCTCTCTTCTGCCTTAAAATTTTTTCATATAAACCCGATGCAATTCCAATTCTTTCAATAATGTCGGCATTATTGAAAGGAACACCTAGGACTTTAGATTCATATCCAACAATTAAAATAATACGGGCAAATTTCTTACTAACTCTTGAAAGTTCCTGTAAAACATCTGCCATATCTAAACAATATTGAACAACAGTATAAAAGCGATTTCCTCGATTAGCTCTATTTGAGCCAATTTCAGATTTTGCTATTTTTAGAACATCCCATCCTAAAATTTCAACAGATTTTCTATAATTTTGATGATAGTTAAAAACATTAATGTAAGGTGGAGAAGTGATAACAAAATCAACTATATTGTTATGAATAGGGAGTTGTCTTGCATCAGAAAAATCAACTTTAATTGCTTTGTGAGAGAAAGATAAACCTTCAATTATTTTAACTAAACAGAAAAACTTTTTTTGGATCAAATCACTGGTAATTTGATTTTTTCCTAGATCGAGAAGAATAATTAATGCTTCAAATAATATTTTTGTTTCCCGATCGAGTTCGCTGTCAATTTTCAGTATTGTCTCTTCTAAATTTTCAATAGTTTGTCCATATTCCATTAATATTCTTACAGGAAACTCTCGTTCTAGTTTTTCTCTAAACCGATCTATAACATCTTTTTTATTAGATTTATTAATAAACTCGTAGGTTTTACTCATCAGTAACGCGGCTGGATTAATTTCAAAACCATAGGCTGCAAGAGATAAATTCCCCGATTCAAATAAAACCGTTCCGCTTCCTGCAAAAGGATCGAGGACAATTGAATCAGGGAGACAGTAAAATTTGAGAAAAGTCTCAATCAACTGTGGAGAAAATTGACCGCGCCATGCAAATAAGTTTTTTCTCTTTTTATCAACAATATTTAATAATTTCTGTGGGATCGGCTTATCGAATTCTTTCAATTTTCGCTATTCCTTATGTCTAAATTCTATCACCTATATTTCTCCTTAATCAATCTAGGAAATTTCACGAAATAAACTTGCGAGTTAATGCGTTGAAAATTCAAGAGATTTTATACCATTCACTCTCTTTTTGATAATTTTATCAATTGTAGGATTAAGCACTTGTTCAATTTGATTATCTTGGCTATAAATTACGACCTCACACCATTGGACTTTGGCAATGCCAAGAGCATATTTTAATGCACTTTCCCGATCTGTAAAAATTCTTGCAGGCAATTCTTCATTTCTTTCAATTACACCCCATCCTTCTTCATGAGGTAAGACTTTTAAATGATGATTCAATTCTTGTTGAATGCGCTTTCGCAATCCAATTAAAGTAATGCCAACTACACGATCTCCTTCCTCATTGTAACGTGCAAGTACGCCATCTTCAATTTCAACAGCAACTGCTTCAGCCGGATCGCCCAAAGAAAGATATAATACATCGGCTTCCTTATCATAAAATCCTGTAATTTTATCAGAATCTTCAAGAATCTTTATGTTGTCCATATAATTTGTTTCCCCGATAATGGTTTTTTCTGTCATTTTCTCTAGAAAATATTCAAACAGGAAAGGACACTCAAACAAATGTCCTTTCCTCTCATCATAGCTTATGCGCCTACAGCTTCTTTGGCTGCATACATAACCTCTAAGGTGATTTCGCCGATATCGCGATCGCGGGCAAATTTCTCGGTATTGCGCTTGACTTTTCCGCGCACAAAACCAGGAATTTTATTCAATTCTCCTTTTGCTTCTTTACTCCAATTGAGATCGGAATCCGCCGAAATTCCTTTAGTAATTACTTCCTTGGTATCGTGACCGCCAAATATTTCTAAGAGGTGATCTTCCATGCCTAAAGTAAAGGAATTATAGACCAAATCGGCAATTTGATTAGTGCCTTCATAGCCCATAAATGGACTGTAACCGATGGGGAAATTTTGGATGTGAATCGGTGCCGCAATGACCCCACAAGGTATGCTTAAACGCTTACCCACGTGCCGTTCCATCTGAGTTCCAAAGATAGCAGAAGGCTCGATCCGCGCGATCGCATCGCCAATTTCTCCATTGTCGTTACTAATCAAAACTTCATCGCAATATTCGCTAACTTGTTCCTTGAACCAGTCTGCATCGTACTTGCAATACGTTCCCGCAAGAACGACATGAATGCCCATTTCTCGTGCTAGAATTTTGGTCATTGCTGCTGCATGAGTATTATCCCCAAAAACTACAGCTTTTTTACCCGTTAAATTCTGACAGTCAATGGAACGAGAGAACCATGCTGCTTGAGATACATAACGAGTTTGATTGTCGATAAAACTTTCGTAGTTAATATCTGCACCTTGCTCATTAAGTATCTTTTGTATGAGGCGAATACAGCGAGCAGTTTCAACAACTCCCATCGGTGTAATATCAACATAAGGCATATCAAATTCCTTTTGTAAATATTCTACCGTCATCATGCCCAATTCCCGATAAGGAGCGAGATTAAACCATGCTTTCGGCAGGTTTTTAAGCTCATTAACACTGGCACCTTCAGGAATCACTGCATTCACTTCAATTCCCAAATCTGTCATCAAACGCTTCAATTCCGTGCAGTCGTGTTGGTTGTGAAAACCAAGGGTAGAAACGCCGATAATGTTAACTGAAGGTTTCTCGGTTTTCCCTTCAGGAAGTTCGCCTTTTTTACGCGCTTTCTCAATGTAAAATTCAACGATTTGTTGGAGAGTCCGATCGCCAGCTTGCAATTCATTGACTCGATAGTGATTGACATCCGCCAGCATAACATCGCCTTTTGAGTCTAATTGCGCGCGATCGACAAAGTTTTGTAAATCTTCTTGCAAAATACTCGAAGTACAGGTAGGAGTCAGAACAATGAGATCGGGGGTTTCTTCTTGGTCTTTGCGGGTAATATTATCGACGACTTTTTCTTGAGAACCTCGCGCTAAAACATTGCGATCGACAACACTGATTGTAACGGGGGTAAACTCTCGTTCTCGTTCCAACATCGATCGCATGACGTTAAAATAATCATCCCCCAAAGGTGCGTGCATGATCGCATGGACATTTTTAAAAGAACTCGCAATGCGTAAGGTGCCAATGTGCGCGGGTCCAGCATACATCCAATAAGCCAATTTCATAAAAGATTGCCTCCAGCAAGTAATTGTAATATTTCGTAATGTTTGTCTGTTCGTTGCTAGAGCATTGTCTCAGAAATTTGGGCGATCGCAATTTTTGACGCATTCTCTTTATAAATGCTGCGTAAAACCTTGTATTTCTTGATGTTCGCTGCTTTTGCCAACTATTTAAACAACAAAATCATTGTTTAAATGAAATAATTCTTAATTCTTCTTTATTTTTGTTTGTCTCCATAACTTTTATCTTGTCGTAAGCTATGATCCCGAGGAACGAACATAAAATCGACATTCCACATCGCCAAGTCGAGAGGACGACGCCAAAAACCACAAATATCATAAGTCTCCCAATTGCGTTGGCTAAACCATTGCACCACTTCAGAGAGTAAAGGCGTTCCTTGATAAAGCTCTAAAACCGCAAGTTCTGCAATAATGACTTGAATTCCTGCCAAATTCTCTTCTACACCCTTAAGAATTTCTAACTCGTAACCTTGCACATCTAATTTAACCAAATCCGGTGCCTGACCGTTAAAATCTTTAGCAATGACATCATTCATGGTTCGCATGGGATGATATTTAGGTGGGAGGTTAAAAGAATTCGTCGCATCTAAAATACTCGACGCTGTTTCCGCATCTCCTTCTAACTCATAAAAGGGGATGCGATCGCAATTCTTTTGTCCCAAAAGTACGGGAAAAACCTTGACATTGGGATTTTTCTGTTCTAATTGTTGCAGTTCGACAACGCGATGGGGTAACACTTCAAAACAAGCAATTTGAGCATCCGGCCAAAGCTGAGTACAAAAGTGCGTAAAATCTCCTTTATTTGCACCACCATCAAAAATCAATTTCGGTTTAAAGCCTAAATTGTTAATCCGAATCAATGAACTTTCTATGTTATTAATGCGATTATTTAAAAGTCGATTGCGTTCGTGATCTAGATTAATCTTATAAATGACAGATTTGAGCAGAGATTTGATAAAAGCGATCGCGTCTCGGCTTACATTCCCAACCATTTTTCCTCTCCTCTGGATAGCAGGATTTGAGTTTAGAAAATATCACAAAATTCACCAAGATTTGGCGATCGCAATAAATCTTTACAGAACAAAGGTATTTAAACTGAGATCGGAGAGTTGTTAGTATTTATCTCCAAAAATCAAATAACTACCATAAACAAATTTGAGAGGAAAATAGTAGCCGAGATAGCGAGATAATTTTCCAGAACCCAATATTTGCACCCGAGAAAATCCGTGCATTTGTAAGCGTAATTTGAGAATTTGGGGAAAATGCTGGGTCAAATGACTGACTCCATAAACTGTTCCACCCGTTAATTTGTTTTTGAGATAATGGGGATGAGGTGTAGTTAATAATAAACGTCCCTTTATTTTCAAGATTCTTTGAAATTCACAAAGAGTGCGATCGACATCACTCGGGTATAAATGTTCGAGAAATTCTCCTGCAACAATGGCATCAAAAGATTCATCTTCTTGAGGAATATCATTCGATAATCCATAAATTTTTCCCGTATAGGCATCGGGTAAAGCATTTAATCTGTTTTGAACGCAGTCGAGTCCAAAAATTTCTAAAGTAGGATTGAGGGTTTTTAAACGTTCTCCGCCTCGACCGGTATTGCAGCCAACATCTAAAACTCGCCGTACATTTTGTGGGAAAAATCGACAAAATTGTTCGTATCGTTCTACTGTAAAAGGATCGTCTTCAGAGAACGTTTGTAATTGGTTTTGGCTTTCATATTTCTGTTGAATTTCTTGCATTTTTGTGAATGTAATTTGATTAAAGAATAAAGTCTATTGGGATTTTGTTGCTTGTCGGCAATTTCTGATAATTGTAATCGGAACACCTTGCCTGGAAACATTATGAACGATCGGACATTCGGGAAATAAATCGGGCAATTCGATATAAGGCATGGCAACATAGTAATCGGGACGACCTTTTAAACCATAATCTAAATCAAATTCTATATCTAAAACTTTAAGATCGGGTTTAGCAAACATTTGTCCGATATAAGTCGCACCGCCAATGGAAAGGGTAGAATTAGGCTCGGCATTTTCGTTAACCCATTCTGTCCCCTCTCGTAAAGTTAATCCCCAGTAATCCGTATCAAAACGCCCATGAGCATGACTCAAGCCTCCCGATATGCGACTAAAATAAAGATATTGGTGAGGGTGTAGCGTAATTGTATCAAAAATAATGGGACTAATTAAAACAATGAATAAGGCGATCGCGAATAATTTGCCCCAGTTTTGCCAGATTTTTTGATAAATCCAACTGAGAGTTGCAGCAGCAATAGCCGCAACCCCTGGAATAATAAAGAGAAATTGACGCATTCCCGAGTAAATGTTTGAGTGTAAGACAATGGCAAGGAAAGGAGAAAAGAAAACTTGTAGTAAAACCAAAACAATACAGGCACGTTGTAAATTGGTGAAAACTCGATAGTTTTGAACGATAAAAATTAGACCGAGAAGAAGAGAAACCAGCCAGATAAAAGGATTAGAAAGAAAGAACCATAAGGGCAAATAATACCAAGGATTTTCGCTGGGTTTAATCTCCACTCCTGCAAATAAATTAACCCCCGGCCAGCCATGATTAGAAGTATAGTGAAGCGTATCGAGAAACCAGCCAACAGGATTCGACCAAGAAGCCGGGTAAACTAGGGTTGTTGTCCCCATCCAAGCAATACCAATGAGAAGATAGAAAAGCCAATAACGAGGAATATCTCGCCCAATCTGGGGCAGATCGAACCGTGTCAAACAATGAGCCAGAACAATAAAAAATAATAAGAAAAATCCGCCAATTCGCGTTCCTGTTACTAAACCCACTAAAATACCATACAAGATAGAATAGAGAGTAATTTTATTCCATCCTACTTTGAGTTCCCATTCCTTCCTTTGCAAGTAAAAATTGACTAAAAGTGCGCCCATTAATGTTCCTAGAGTAAACATCGCTGCAAAAGGAATATCTTTAGGATTAAAAAATCCATGCGCCCAAAAACGAGGAAATAAAGCTAAAACAATGGGACCAAACCAAGCATAATCAATACCAACCAGAATACCAACGATCGCGGCAACACAAATATAAGCAATCATAGCCACTAAAAAAGTAACAGGATGCTTAACTTGTAATCGTTCGTAAATAGCTTGAGCCATTCCTGCATCACCTTCCTCGATCGCCTGTGCTTCTAAAGGATTGTGGGATAGTCCTTTGGTTGCATATTCTTTAATTTGAAAAGCAATTTCGCTGGTAACATTAAAAACAATGCCATAGTATTTTAAATCCTTGGGAATTTCGCGACCTCGTGTAATCAGTTCGTAATTGTACTTTACCGTGGAAATTTCTGTCCCTGCATCCCAGCAGACACCATAATCACCAACAGTCGAGAAGCCAATCGTTAACAGCACCAATAAGACCGTTGCCACCTTGAGGAGAGCCAACTTGAGATTGGGTTGTGGGAGAAAAGTTTTCATTACAGAAGTACAGACTTAACTTTGGCTCGATTATCCCATTTTTTTCCCTCCTGCGATCGCGCGATCGAGGCAATTCTGCAATCTTTGTCAAAAAAAGCTATTTTAGGTTAAGGATGTGGAAAAAGATTAAGAATAAAATACGATCTTTCTTAATCTAGACCTACGCATCAATCTTTATCGTACAATAGTGTTATTTATTGCGATCTCTCTTTGTAACTGTCACTAATGAAACGACTAGCGCTTTGGCAAAAACTCTTTTGTTACTTCTGTATTGCGGTTCTGGCTTGGAGTTTGCTTCCCAGCCGTGCTTTCGCCCAACAGACGACCTCGGCTTCTCAAGCGAATCTACAACCCTATCTCGATCGCGCGATCGAAAAGGTAACGGAATTTACCTTGGACAATGGCTTGAAATTCATTGTTTTGGAACGTCACGAAGCCCCAGTTATTTCCTTTGCCACCTATGCTGATGTGGGAGGGGTTGACGAACCTGATGGACAAACAGGAGTTGCTCATTTTCTCGAACACCTTGCCTTTAAAGGAACCAGTCGCATCGGGACTCGAGACTACAAAACCGAAAAATCTCTCCTCGATCGCCTTGATGAACTGGTTGCTGAAAAAAAAGCGGCGATCGCCGGCGATCGCAGCGAAGAAGCCAAAAAACTGGAAGCTGAATTCCTCGAAGTGCAAAAACAGGCTGACGATCTCAGTATTAAAAACCAATTCGGCCAAATCGTCGAACAAGCAGGGGGACAAGGTTTAAATGCAGCAACTTCAATCGATTTCACCGTTTATAGTTATAGTTTGCCCGCCAATAAACTTGAACTTTGGATGTCCCTCGAGTCGGAACGCTTTCTCGATCCCGTCTTTCGCGAATTCTTCAAGGAACAAGATGTTATTCTCGAGGAACGGCGGTGGCGTACCGATAATTCCCCCGTTGGACAGTTGGTTGAAGCCTTTCAAGATGCCGCCTTCACCGTTCACCCCTACAAACGTCCTATTATTGGTTACAACGAAGATATTCGCAATTTAACGCCGGAAGATGTGCGAAATTTTTTCGATATCTATTATGTACCGAATAATATTACCGTAGCCATCGTCGGAGATGTCTATCCCGATCGCGTCCGAGAACTGGCGCAAACTTATTTTAGCCGCTACTCCGCGAAACCTATCCCTCCAGAAGTCACTCTCGTAGAACCTCCGCAACGAGAAACCCGCGAAGTGTCCTTAAAACTCAAGTCTGAACCCATTTACCTAGAAGGCTTTCACCGTCCTTCCCTCAACCATCCCGATAGCGCTGTTTACGATGCGATCGTGGCAATTTTGAGCAACGGTCGCACATCTCGCCTTTATAAATCTTTAGTCGAAGAACAGCAAATTGCTCTCAGTGCATCAGGATTTACGGGATTTCCGGGAGATAAGTATCCTAACTTAATGATGTTGTATGCAACCACGGCTCCCGGCCATACTTTAGAAGAAGTAGAGGCCGCCTTAGATCGGGAAATCGAACGTTTAAAAACAGAACCCGTGACCTTGGAAGAATTAGAACGGGTTAAAACTCAGGCACGTGCCGATGTTCTTTATACTTTAGATTCTAATCAAGGGATGGCTTATTACCTCGTCGAATATCAAGCAAAAACAGGAACTTGGCGCAATTTATTCGAGCAATTGAATAAAATTGGAGCAGTAACTGCCGAGGATATTTTACGGGTTGCTAACCTAACATTCACCTCAGAAAATAAAACCATTGGACGACTTTTGACGGACGAAGAATGAATGCTGAAATGAAATTGTTCTTTTATTCCCTATTCTCTAAAACAAGAATGAAAAAAACACAAAACTATTTCAAGTGGTTGGTATTGTTTGTAAGTACGTTACTTTTGATTGCATTTTCGGCGCGATCGGTGACGGCTGCAACTCCAAAACATTACGACGAACTGGAATTCCCCCCGCTTTCAGAAGTTCAACTTCCTGACTACGATCGCTATCAACTCGATAATGGTATTGTCGTTTATCTCGTCCAAGATCGAGAATTACCTCTTGTGGGAGGAACGGCTTTATTTAAAACCGGTTCTCGTTTAGAACCCGCCGATAAAATCGGTTTAGCCGGACTCACTGGGGCAGTAATGCGGAGTGGAGGAACCCAGAAACATCCTCCCAATGAGTTAAACGAAATCTTGGAAAGTCTTGCCGCTTCTGTGGAAACAGATATTGGAGAAACGTCAGGAAGTGCAGGATTTAATACCCTCAGTGAAGATTTAGAACAAGTTTTTAGTCTCTTTGCTGAAGTCATTCAAGAACCTGCCTTCGATACCGCACAATTTGAGTTAGCAAAAAAGCAGATTGAAGGGGGAATTGCTCGGCGAAATGACGATCCCGATAGTATTGCCAGTCGAGAATTTTCTAAGCTGATTTACGGCGATAAAAGTCCTTATGCTCGTACAATAGAATACGAATATCTCGATAATATTTCTCGGCAAGATTTGATTGATTTTTATCATCGCTCTTTCCGTCCAGAGCAAATGTTGTTAGGAATTATTGGGGACTTCGATCGCGATCGCATGAAAGCCTTAATTGCGGAAAAATTTGGACGTTGGCAACCGAAAGCCACCGATCCATTGCCACCTATTCCCAATATTTCCGATCGACAAAAAAGCGGTACTTTTTTTGTCGAACAACCTCAACTGACCCAAAGTTACATTCAGATCGGTCATTTGGGAGGAATCTTAAAAAATCCTGATTATCCAGCTTTGAGTGTCTTAAATGGGGTCTTAAATGGATTTGGCGGACGATTATTTAATGAAGTGCGATCGCGCCAAGGGTTGGCTTATTCAGTCTATGGGTTTTGGAGTCCTCAATACGATTATCCTGGGATGTTTATTGCGGGAGGACAAACGCGATCGGATGCAACGGTGCCGTTTATTCAAGCCATTTTTAAAGAAATTGAAGTCCTGCGTACTTCCCCCATCTCGCAAGAAGAGTTAGACTATGCGAAAGAGTCTATTCTTAACTCTTTTGTTTTCAACTTTCAAGAACCCGGGCAAACAATTCAACGCTTAATGCGTTATGAATTTTATGGCTATCCTCCGGATTATATTTTCCAATACCAACGAGGAATTAAAGCCACGACTATTGAAGATGTGCAGAGGGTGGCTCAAAAATATCTCTATCCCGATCGCCTCACAACTTTAGTGGTTGGCAATTCAGCAGATATTCAACCGCCTTTGAGCAATTTAGATGATAATGTCAAGATCGTTGATATTACCATTCCCTCTTCTCAAAAAAGTTAAATCGAGCCAAGGTTATGAGTAAATATTAATTGCTCATAACCGCGATCGCCTCTTTTTCATCCTCGATCAAAATGAAAATCAAAAAGACAATCTCAAATCTTGCTATTTATGCTGGTATCTTTACCTTAAGTTATGTTTCTTTGACGACTTTGATGCCCTCGATCGCCTTCGCGCAGAATACCAAAGTCACTCAATGCGATCTTGTTATTAATATTGCCAATGAAGCCGTCACAGCAACACAGTCAGCAACCTCAGACGAAGGTGAAGATGAACTCCAAGCCCTTTTAACGGCTACCAATTTAATTGATGAAGCAGCTAATGACATGGCAAATTTACCCTTAAATGATGATACTTTGAATGGATATCGTCAAGAATTTATCGCCATGTATCGGCAAACCAGCCTCATGACAAGACGTTTTATCGATGCTTTTACAGCAGAAAACCGCGAAGCTGCTTTTGCTGCCCTTGATGGCTTACAAGTTGCTACCGAGGTGGAAGATCGCTTGGTAACAGAACTTAATCGTTATTGCGATCGCACTTAAATTTAATTGATTCCGGCGATCGCCAAAGTAACAGGCGATCGCCATATTAAGAGTTAATAACCTTCTTTTTGATGTTGTACTTCAATAACAGTATGGACATTTCCTCGAGGAGTAAAATCACCCTTAACCGTCACTGCCAAGGGATCGCAAGCTGCCACAAAATCATCTAAAATTTGATTTACCGATTCCTCATGGGAAATATAGCGATCGCGGTAACTATTGATATATAGTTTTAATGCTTTGAGTTCTACCACCCGCAGATTGGGAGAGTAAGTTAGATAAATCGTAGCAAAATCAGGATAGCCAGAAAAGGGACATTTACAAGTAAATTCCGGTAAAGTAATCTGGATATCGTATTTTCGCCCAATGCGAGGATTGGGAAAAGTAATTAGTTCTCCTTCATTGATTAATCTTTCCCCATATTTCACCTCTGGGGAAGTAATAATATCGCTTTGACTCATGTTCAATTGATTGATATTGAATGTTTTTTCCTTATTTTAAATTCTACAAAAAAGCTATTCTTTTTGTAATCGATTGAGTTTTTCTTTTAACGCTTCCACTTGACTACGCAAACGGTCTGCATCTTCTGTTTGTTTGCTATCTCCGGGAGAAGATTCTTCCTCCTCAGAAATCTCGATACGTCGAGGTTCTTTCTGTTTCGGGGGGGATTCTTCTTCCACAACAGGTTGCTGTGCCTTTTTCACCAGATCGTCTACAAACTTATTGGCTTCTTCAGCACTGAGTTCTCCGCGCTGTACCATTTCATCTGCTAGTTTTTGAGCCTGAACTCGCAACTGTTTTAACTGTTCTCCCGCTTTTTCGCCAGCGTAGGAAGCCACTCCCATGCCAAAATAGAAGGCTTTTTGAACTATATTCAAGATTCCCTCTCTTGTCTTGTCAATTCAACTCTTCAATTGTAACGTCTAGAACCCGTAAAAGTGTCAAGAGACGGGAGAGGCGATCGCCTTCTCTGCAAATTAACCAAACGCGATCGCCTATCACCAAAATACTCACACTTACTAGAATTAGAATGGTGAATACGGGGGCAAAATCCGTGTTAGCGAGTTTGTGGTATGTCTCTATATCACTCGCTCTCCCCATCTCACTTCTGCTAGTAAATCCTTTTTAACTGAATTATAGATTTACAAATTTGAGATGCACCTGTTTTTCCTGCAATTCATCCAAATGTTGCCAAATACTTTGTAAGAGGAGATCGAGTCCCGATCGCGTCACTGCGGAAACGGCAAAAATTGGCGAATCTGTGATTGTTGCAAATTCGGCTGTGAGAAAATCTTGCAATTCTGCATCGATCGCATCCAATTTATTGAGGGCGATAATTTGCTGGCGATCGCTCAATCCCTTCCCATAAGCCGCTAATTCAGCTTGAATGATGCGATAATCTTCAAGAGGATTATCTGCGGTACTATCAACTAAATGCACTAATAAGCGGGTGCGTTCGATATGGCGTAAAAATTCGTGTCCCAAGCCAATTCCCGCGTGGGCACCGGCAATTAATCCTGGTATATCTGCAAATACCGTCCCATCTCCCGATGGTTTGCGAACAACGCCCAAATTGGGAATGAGGGTAGTAAAGGGATAATTGGCAATTTTAGGACGGGCAGAAGAGAGGGAGGAAATTAAGGTAGATTTTCCTGCATTAGGTAAGCCAATAATTCCCACCTCTGCCAGTAATTTTAACTCCAAACGCAAGCGATATTGTTCCCCATCTAAACCCGGTAAAGCCTGTTGTGGAGCGCGATTTTGATTGCTGAGAAAACACTTATTTCCTAAGCCTCCTTTGCCGCCTTTGGCAATACAAAAAATTTGCGAAGGATGCACTAAATCGGCGATGGTTTCTTCGCGATCCAAATCGTAAACAATTGTCCCGCAAGGCACCTCAATTTCTAAGTCTTTTCCTGATGCCCCAGTACAATTATTAGAACCGCACCGCTTACCATGATCTGCTTTGAAGTAACGAGCATATTTGAAATCTAAGAGGGTTTGCAGGCGTTCTGAGGCTTTTAAAAAGATAGAACCACCCCGTCCTCCGTTTCCCCCGGACGGACCCCCTGCCGGGACGTATTTTTCCCGGCGAAAGGCAACGACTCCATCCCCTCCATTGCCAGCTTGTACTTCAATTTCTGCTTGGTCGATAAATTGCATTTGGGTAATGGGTAATGGGTAATGGATCATGGGTAATTAGCCCTTTAACAATATTTCGAGACATCTTCTTCACAATCATCGGCAAGATAGGTGAGGGCGCGGAAACGCAAACCCACTAATTGATCGTAAAGGGGATTGAGCTTGCACATGGGGGGAATATGCACAATTTTATGGCCAAAAAGTTTAATATCTCGTTCAAAAGGACATTGCGGGGGAACCATTTTACAGACAAAACGGGCAACGCGAGGGTCTTTCATGTCCATTCCCTCTAACCAATCTCTTACCGGTGCCAAAACGTCAACAGAGGGATCTTGCGGAGGGTTGAGGGCATTGGTTTCGAGTTTGTGTTTTTCGGGGTCGTAAAGGGTCTGTTCTAAAGATTTTAAGGCTTTCACCTCTAATCCCAAAGCGTCGAGAAATTCATTAATCACTTTGGCTTCTTCGAGGGAATATACGCCATTGGCCAAGGCCATCATAACTGCTGTTCTGATAAAGTTTTCGGCAGTGTCGCGATCGCCTCCGAGAATGGCGGCCAAATCTTGGGGAGAAATGGGTTCTAATGAACCTAATGCTGTAGCGGGGGCGAGTTCATCTTGGGTGAGTTGGGCGATCAATTCTTGTTCTTCGGGATCGAAGTGACCGTCAGCCCAAGCGATGGTTAGCAAGCCGCGCAGCCATGCAGCAATTTGTTGGTCGGTATATGGGGAGTTAGCCACAGTAGTAGTCATGGGAAATCACCAAATCCAAATAGAAGGTTATTTGTTCAATTTTAAGCGTTCGATCGCCGGGTTTGGGAAATCGGAGCGATTCTCTTACAATTTTGGTGTATGAATGGGAATAGAAATGCGGAATTGAGTTCCTTGACCCACTTGAGAAACACAATCCAATTGACCGCCATGCTTTTCAACGATAATTTGATAGCTAATAGAAAGTCCTAAACCCGTTCCTTTGCCGACTCTTTTGGTGGTGAAAAAGGGATCGAAAATTCGCGATCGCGCGGCTTCGGAAATCCCGCTACCATTATCAGCAATCTCAATATTGACGCGATCGCCTTCTGCGCTGGTGCGAATTAATATGGTCGCATCTTCCTTGGAGTTACATTCCTCGATCGCATCGATAGCATTAGTGAGGAGGTTCATAAATACTTGATTGAGGGGGGCGGGATAGCACTCAACTAAGGGTAAATCGCCATAGTCTTTAAGCAGTTGAATTGGGCGATCGCCATGAGAGTTCCAGCGATGTTGCAAAATTAAGAGGGTACTTTCTAACCCATCGTGAATATCTACTGCCTTGATTTCTGCTTCGTCAAGTCGAGAGAAGGTTCGTAAGGAAAGAACGATTTTCCGAATGCGATCGCTCCCCATTCGCATTGATTCAATAATTTTAGGCAAATCTTCTCTGACAAAATCAAGATCGATCTCGTCAATTTTTTGGCAAACACCATCCTGGGGGACGGGATAGGCTTTGTCATAAGTATCGATTAAATCGACTAAATCTCGAACATAACCATCTACATGAACGAGATTACCAAAGATAAAATTAACGGGATTATTGATTTCATGGGCAATTCCTGCCACCATTTGTCCCAAACCTGCCATTTTTTCGCTTTGAATTAATTGGCTTTGGGTCTGTCGTAGTTCTTTCAGGGTGCGGGAAAGTTCGTCAGCTTGGGTTTGAGTGGTTTTTAATAATTCTGCCTGTTGTAGGGCTATTCCCAATTGCGTCCCGATTTGAGCCAGTAAATCCACTTCATATTCTTGCCAGTGACGGGGTTGGGCATTCTGGTAGGTTGCCAGGAGTCCCCAGAGAATATCTCCTTGCAGGATAGGAACAATAATACAGGCTCTAGCTTCCAAGTTTTCGAGGAGTTTGATATGACAGGCAGAATATTGCGTTTTATAAATATCGTCAATCACTGTAGTTTGATTGCGACGATAACGCCCACCTTGGGTTTCTTGCAACATCGTATCGGCAATAAAACCCCGATCTTTCATTAGGGGAGTCCAACCGGGGGCGATCGCTTCGGCGACGATCTGACCGCTCCAATCGGCATTAAAGTGATAAATAACAACGCGATCGCTTTCCAGAAGTTGTAATGCCTCTTGAGTGGTGGTCTCAAAGATGGTATCGATGTTAAGGGAACGGCGAATTCTATCGATGGTACTGACTAGGGTTTTATGGCGTTGGGCGGCTTTTTCCCGTTCCTTGGCGATCGCCAGTTGAGCGGCCTGCTCTTGGGTTTGTTTGAGGTATTCTGCTTGTTGGAGAGCAATGCCGAGATGAGCGCCAATTTGGGCGAGAAATTCGGCTTCGTATTCTTGCCACTGACGGGACTGAGAGTTCTGATAAGCTGCCAATAAGCCCCAGAGGTTTTCCCCTTGTAGGATTGGAACGATAATATAGGCTCTGGCTTGGAGTTTTTCCAAAAGTTCGATGTGACAAGGGGAAAAACTTGTTTGGTAAATATCATTGACGATCGCGCTTTCATTATGGCGATACCGTCCTCCTTGATTGTCTTTCAGAAAACTATCGGCAATGATAGAACGGTGGTAATTTTCCACCAGAGGAGTCCAACCACTCGCTAAAGATTCCGCGACAAATTCCCCACTCCAATCGGGGTTAAAGCGAAAAATGGCAACTCTTTCGGCGGCAAGGAGTTGACGAACTTCGCGAGTTGTGGTAGAAAAAATAGTCTCAATATCAAGGGAACGTCGGATGCGATCGATCACTCTCGCTAATGCCCGATAAGATTGGGAGCTTTGGTTGAGGGTATTGCCTGAATAGGTCTCAACCTCAGCATTTGTCGTCGTATAAGCGTGTTTCATTAGGGATAATACTACCGGGATTATCGAGAATGCGATCGGAATCTGTAATGTTAAATATAACACTTTATTTATATTTTCTTTATCTTTCCCGAGAATGAGATACAGACGCGATCGGGCATTTAACTCGCGATCCCCGTGTCAATTGAGAGAATACTGCGCGAGAATTGCTATCTAAAAGTACTACTAAGAGAATTAAAAAGCCTAAGAATTTCTCTTGCTTGTTTTTGTAAGGTGTGATGGGAATACCAGTCTCGAGCGCAATTGGCAATAGTCTGTCCTTGTTTTAAATTTAAGGTAGAACAATCACTATCTGCTAAATAATAATGCCGATCGCGTTCTAAACCATCAGTTGCATTAGCAGGATATCCCGTTAAAATTGGAATCACGCCATGAGCGCAATAAGAGGCAAATACCCCTGATTTTGCTAAATATTCGGGAGGGATAAAGCATAAAAAACCTGCAACTGCGTCTAACATTAATTGACCGATCGTCTCGGCGTTTGTCACTCCCATTTCTGTCACGGTGATATTATTAACTTGTGGCAATTTTAAACCCGTAGGCACACCAATATCATAGATTTCCTGAATCTCTAAGGCTTGACAAACGTTTTCGAGAATGGGTAAATTATCTCGATAAACGAGGGTTCGACTGTTATAGTGTCCAAAAATCACGATCCGTCGCCGACGTTGTTTTAAGGGAAGAATATTTTGTGGTTCACCAATATTACAAAATACGGGTAGAACTAATATTTCCTGATTTTTTTTGCGGCTTAACTGTTGAAGAAGATCGGCATAACTTTGTTTGCTGGTTATCGCGCGATCGCTAATTTGTAATAATTGGGTGGCGAGTTTTTTTTGCCAAGGAGATAGCCAAAATGAACTTGTCCAGGGAGGACCGTGATGATAGGGATAAATTTCGTGAAACATGGTAATCAAAGGTTGTTGAGATTCTTTTCGCCATTGTTGTAATCCTTGCAGCAACCAAAGAGGATAGCCGCGTTGAGCATAGCCGTATCCTTCATAATTGAGAAAAATAGGGTATTCTCGGGGTAATAGGGACAGCAGAGATTGTGGCGATCGCCGAGAAATTTGACTGATTGCAAATCCTTCAATTGTTTCTTTTCCTTGCCAATGAGGATTACCAATAATAAAATGCGTTTGAATCGCAAAGTCGCGATCGAGTTGTCTTGCTAAATTTAAGGAATAGTCTCCTAATCCATCAATTGAGGGGGGAAGACGGGGAACAATTTGAAATAAGATTTTTGAGTCTTTTAGCAACATAAATTTTAATCAAGATTGAGATCTGAAAAATAAACTGAAACACTCGCATCTAAATCGTTTGCAATATCTAGTTTATTCCAAGTTAATGCTTGAGGAAACCTCTCTTTCAGTTTGAGAAGTCGTTGAGGGTCATTTTCAATGAGTGGAGAAACAACTAAAATCACTCGTAAATTCTGAGAAGATAGAAAGGGTTGATTGCTATAAATACTCAGTTTACCTCCGTGACTTTGAAAAAAAGCACCATCTGCTCTGAGTAAAGGAATCGTGTGCTGTTTCATTTCTAACCATGCTTCAAAATTTGTATTTTCATCAATTGCCAAAACAATAATATCTTGAGGTGATGTAATAACAGAATGGATTTTGGAGACAATGGGATTAAGATTAGTTTTTGATAAAATTGGGATATAAAGCTGATTTTCAGTGGGTATATAGGGAAAACCAGAAAGACGTTCAATCACTTTGTCTTTAAAGAAAAAAGAAATGTGAAAAAGATTAGGAAGAATAACTAAAAAAGAGATTATGCTTAAAACAATTACTTTTTTTTGTATTGTCTGGTAATTCTGTTTCTGGAAGGTTTGAGTGAGTAAATTCCAGAGACTTGCTACTACAACGGCTTCGATTAGTAAAAAGGAACTGGAAGCATGGCGAGTATTGTAGATTAAATAATTATAGTTTAGCTTTTGCGCTAAGTAAGCTAAAACAAATAATGGAGAAAAACCCGTCCAACAAGCAAAAATAAGAAACTTTGTATCGATGATTTTTCGCGCTCTCAAAACAAGCCAGATTATTAATAATGTTCCCAGAACACCAATGATAGATAAAGGAATACCTTTTTCATTAAAAGACCAATCAATAAAAGGATTAAAAGAAGTATTAAAATAGATGAGATGAGTAAATAATTGAGATGCTTGAAATAATGATAATCCAGCAGTTCCAATTAAAGCAATCAAGAGAAATATGCCATGATTGGTTGGATCGTAATAATGAGAAAACTCTGTGGAACTTGCAGCTTGATTGATATAATCATAAGACTGAGAAAAAATAAAGTTGATTTGACCTAATAATAGATAAGGAATCAAAAAAAGTAAAACACTCAGGAAAGTCCCTATAATTTTTTCTCTTAAATGAGTTTTTTGTTTGTATTTTATGAGCCAATGATAATGCAAATATAAAAATAAACAGAAAGCTACAATAAATGCTGAATATTTTAGCCAATAAATCAATCCTAAAAGAAAAGAAAGGAGAGATAAATTGGTTACTTTTTTCTTATTATTTATTATACTTTTATTTAATAAGTCAGTTACAAATAGAACATATAAAAATAACCACGGCATAATTCCAAATGGGAATACTTCACCGTTGATTAGCTCTGTTGCTCCACCAATTCCTAAAACTGTAGAATAAAAAGGCAGAATACAGGCAAAAATACTCAGACTTATGCGATCGATACCAACTCGACTGGCAAGAGTTATCCAGCCAAAACAGCCTGATAAATAGAAGAAATAAGCTGTTAATTTACTACTGATCCCTAAAGGAATTCCCAATGCGTGTAAAGGATAAAGTAAGACAGTAATTCCAGGGGGATACCACACAAGCCAAGTGTTTTCATTTTGAGCTAAATCTGTTGCATTCGGTAGGTTAACAAAGTGTAAAAATGGTGTTTCTCCGCGAACAAATTGCTGCACAGAATTGAGAAGTAAAGCGATATCATCTTTGACGGTTAAAGGATATAAAAAACCGATAAAAAATAGTAAGCTGACTAAAGAAAATGATATACAAAATGCTGGAAAAAGTTTTTTTTGTTTAATTGAATTAATAAAATTAATCATTTTTTTCATTAGAATAAAGGGCGAATATAACTTATTTGTTGGTAGAGATTTTCTCAAATCCTCCTGCTAGTCCTTTTTCAGGATTGCGTAAGCGAATATTTTGATGCGTTAGAGAAGGAGTACAAGGAAGTTCCGCATTCCAACAACGATCTTCTGAAGTAATGAAACCAGGCGATCGTTCCCATTTATAATTAGGATTGGGAGTAAGATAAATAATATCATTAGTTTTGCGCTGAACAAAATAAGAAGGATCGAGGGTTTTGATGCGATCGGGTGATAACCAATGGATTTGATGCTCTGAGGAACTCAAAGTCGTTTTAAGAGGAACTAAGCTGACAAGCAGTAACAAAAAAGCCAAAACAAAGTATGCTTTGATTGTGCGATGATATCGCCACACCAGAACACTAAAAATGGTAGACAAACTGAGCAATAATATCAAAGTTAGGGATAGATTAAGCCATAAATTTGCCGTTCCAAAAATAACCCAAATTCCTGTTATTTGCCAAGGAGAACGCTGATGGAAATAAATAGCAAGTAGTAAAGCAGGAATGACAAAAAAGTAGGTAATTCCTATTCTTAGGTAAGGGCTTCCATACATCACAAAAATTGTTCCGATCGCACCTAATCCAATTAAATGATTTTTACCAGCAACTTGTTTTTGTTTTTGCAAGATAAAAAAGGCTGGAATAGAGAAAAGGATTAAAAAGACGGCACGTTCTTCTTCTTGTAACCAACTTTCCATCCATTCCCATGTTTGATAGTTTAGAGGTGTTGAGGAAGGACAGGTCCATCTCGCACAGTCTTGGATAATTTGAGAAATTGCTTGAACTGTATCTGTACCAAGAGACCAAGGTAAAAAATCAAAACAGAATAAGGAAGAAGGAAAGAGAGGACATCCTGTTGCAATGATAGCATAAGTAAATAACGGGAAGAGTAAAATGATAACAAAAACTCCTCCTCTAATCATTCGTTTCCATTGAAAAGAAGTACTAAAATTAAAAAATATTATAGCAGTTAATAGTAAGGGTAATGCACTTAATTTACTGGTAACGGCAGTTATGGCTAAAATAATAGGAATGAGATAAGGATTGAAAAGGGGTTTCTTGAGATTTGGGCTTTCCTCTGCTAAGACTAAAATTGTCCAAGTGATCACCATTGCCAAAATAGTAACGGCAATATCAGGAGAAGGAGAAACCGGAAGATTAAACCAGACAAGAACAGGAAGACAAAGAAAGGCAGAAATAACAAAAAACCAATCGCTTAATTGCTGTTTTTGTCTATTAATTCGGATGCTACAAATTGCGACTTGAACTAATGCTAGTAAAATCGCAAAACCTCCTGTTACTGTCGCTGTGCGATCGGTCAGAATTCCAGCATTGAATGATGCTGCTAATGCCAACCATGAGGAAGGATAGCCTAGAGGATAGTGAATTAAACTTAATCCTGGAACAACACCGTATTCTGATAGCCATTTAATTGTCGGAAAGTGATAATACCCAGTATCGTAAGCAACAATTTGTTGCGATTCTAAATTGGCTAAAATTAGAATGAGACAACTGAGAAAAATGCCCCATTGCCAAGAGAAAAGATGCCACAATGTGTTGATTGCTTGAGGAGTATTTTTAGGGTGGTAGGTTAGAATTATAAATGCGATCGCGATGAGGAACCCTACTATTGGTGAAAGGGGTACAAATAGAGAAGCAACGAGGAGAGACATGGCAATTAAAGATATTCCCAACCAGATCGCTAGGATTGCACGATCGCCTTTTTGTCCTAGAGATTTGGCATCAAGCCGATCTAAAATACCTGTTCCAATCAACCAACAAATAAATGCCAAGATTGGCCATACTATTGCTAAAAATAACATCGATCGATTCAAATTATAATTTTGCCCAAGATTTTACTATAATCTTTAAAATAGCTTAGATACATTCAAGATAATTCGATCTCTTTTAACCAACGATTATAGGCTATTTCGATTTCTTGAATTGCTTTTTTCCAAGTTAAATTTTGAACTTTTTGATATCCATTTTGAGCAATTTTGTATCTTAATTTTTCGTCTTCTAATAACATTTTAACACTTTTATATAAATCGGAATAGGCAATCTGATTTAATACAATAATTTCTTTTCCAGAGGTAAGATCGGCTGCAAAACCAACGCGACTGGCAACGACTGCACAACCACAAGCCATTGCTTCTGCGATCGCCAAACCAAAACTCTCATAAATAGAAGGAACAAGCATAATTGAAATGGATTGATAGACTTTAGCGAGTTCTTTTTTGCTTTCAATAAAAGGAATTACTTCAATGCGATCGCAAATTTCAATGTGAAAATAATCTTCTTTGTGAAAATCTTTTCCTACACCAATAATCTTGAACTGACATTGAGGAAATTCTTTGAGAATTTTCGGAATATCCTGTTGTATGAGTTGAATTCCTTTCCGTGCAATCCACGATCCACAATAACCTAAAATAGGAGGGCGATTAAAATCAACAGATAGCCCTAAATAATCCTCTAATAGTCCTGAAGAAATTGTCAAGATATGTTCTTTGTCTCCATATTGGTGCTGAAGGGCATAATCGCGATCGTAGTTAGATTGAGTAACAATTCCATGCGCGAATTTAAAAGCATTTTCAAATAAAAAACTTTGATCGATTTGATACCATTTTTGATGCGTATTTAAAAGTTTTGCATATTTATTCATGACTTCATTGAATTGTGTTTCTAAACCATTAGAATGACTGACAAGAAGATATTTGTTTTTCCAGAAATAGTTTAAAATGAGTACAGTTAGCCAGGAATCTCCACCATAAAACTCAATAATATCATAATCTTTTTGGCGAATTTGTTGGAGGGTAAATCCCAACATTCCTAAAGCAATACGATAATTATTAGCTCTTCCTCGCATAAATTGCCAAGGTTCATAAGTATCAGGTCCAAAACTATCGACTGCATGGCCTAATTGACTCAAACCTTTACAAAAATTAACAGTTACGTATCCCGAACCTTGAGACTCGATAAGGGGGCAATTACTAATTGATAAAATTTTCATAGGTTTGTTGTGGATTTTTCCCATCGCGATCGCACTTTTGCTAAGATATCTGGAACATAAAATAGAAGATTTTTATGTTTGCCTAAATAGAAAGAATAAGAGGCTAAATAACGAAGAAATTTGCAATAGTTTCTTTGCAAATAGAGATTATAACAGATACTCGAATAAAGGCGACTTTCATACATACTAACGGGACGACGGGTAATTGTTTCCGATTCTGCATAATGTTCGATATAAGCCCCCGAAATACAGCGACTGCGAAAACCATTCATATACAAATATGCCCCAAATTCAAGATAACTTTCACCATAATTATAATCTTCGATCGCGCGAAATCCGCGATCGTAAATCAAGCGAGGATAAATTGTGGAACCATCAGCAATACCCCAATTATTATCGGGGTTGGTAATGCCAATTCCTGTCCCCGAGGCAGAAAGTTGATTAGCTACGGTAACTTTTTTGTAAAATTTACCATCAATAAATCCCAATTCTCCTGTTGTCCAAATGGCTTGGGGATCGATGGCGATCGCGTCTAAACACTGTTGCAAATGACCGGGAGGAAGGATATGATCGTCATCCATTGTGCGGATGTGGGTCCCATGACAGGCTAAAGCAGCATGGTTTCTATTAGCATATAATCCCCGTTGACTTCCTTTAATATAGCGACAATCCCAGCGATCGGCTACCTCTTTTATCGCATTTGTCCATTGTGCATCCGAATCATCGGAAATAACAACTTCAAAGGGCTGTATATTTTGCGATCGCAGGCTTTGTAAGCAGCGATTTAAGGAGTAGGGACGGTTGCGGGTGAGAAGTGCAATACTTAAGCGAATTTCTGAAGGTTTCATGGTAATTTTTGCAAACTCTCTTGATAAACATTGAGAGTATCTTTCGCTATTTTACGCCAAGAAAAGCGTTTGGCAATTTTTACGCATTCTCGGGACAGGCGATCGCGATCTCCCTTGGATAATTGTAAAAGTTCAATTAATTTGTTGCTAAATGCGTCTATATCTCCTGCTTTTACCATGAGAGATATTTCCACGTCGTGCAACATTTCGCGAGGCCCAGGAACATCATAAGCGACGGTAGGCAGTCCAGCCGCAAGTTTTTCTAAGACAGCAAAACCGAAGCCTTCAATATAACTGGGAAATGCCCCAATGGTTGCATTTTTCAATAATTCAGGAAGATCGTCGCTATGGTAACTGGGAATAATTTCAATGTTGTCTTCTCTCGATAATTGTAAGTCTGCAATAATTTTTTTACTTCCTACTCCTGTACCTAAGAACAGAAAGCGAACTTTGGGAATACTGTTGCGAACTTTTTGTACAATTGATTGCCAATCTCTTGAACCCTTACGAGGACACCATGTACCGATAAAAACAATTTGAGGAGGGAGTGGATGAGAGGTTTTAGTGTTAACAATTTGAGTGAGTGTTTCTTGTCGAGATTGGGACAGACCAAAAGGGAAAACAACACATTTTTTGCCCAATTTTTTAGTTTGTTCGAGATATTGTTTTTCGTCACTATTGAGGAGATTAATTATATCACAGGTTTCGTAAGTACGAAAACAATAATTGAGTTCTTTGCGATCGCGCCATTTTAACAATTTATGAACAATTTTAGTCTTCAAGTTTGTTGTGGGAAGTTGGGCAATTTCAGTGCGATTAAATTGTTCGTATAATGGATAAAGTCCCACAGAACGAGTCACTAATAAACCGGAAAAACCCAAGGCTGTTTTAGAAATAGGCAAGTTTCCTTGATGTGCGTCGATGATATCAAAACGATGTCTATTTTCTCGAATATAGGCGATCGCTTTTTGAGAAAAATGCGCTCGGGTTAAAGTTGCCAAAAGTGAGGGATTTTGCTGAGGAAAAGCATCTTCTAGATCGAATTTTTCAATAATATGTCCTTCTTTTTGCCATTCTTCGGCGAGTTCTAATTGTACTCGAGATGCGCCCAAATTTGGCTTTAAAGGAATGTGAATCATTAATAAGATTCTCATTTTTTAGATAATTTATTTGATTATTATTTTATATTTGAGGAGGAAACAATTGAGATAAAGAAATTTCTAAATCGGGAAAAGCGAGAGGTACAATAGTTTCCGTTGTATTCAATTGTTGTTCGGATTGATAGCCAGATGGACTCGGATCGCGGAAAATATAAGCTCGATTTTCGCTAACATTTAATAACCAATATTCGGGGATATTTGCCCTTGCATAAATTGGTGCTTTTTCCTGATAATCTTTATTAAATGTTGTGAAAGCAATTTCAATGAGAAGGAAAATATCTTCTGGATGAGGGTGGCGATCGTAGTAGAAATTAGGATCAATGCGGACAATTGCAAGATCGGGTTCGGGTTCGGATGTGGTTAGGGTAATGGGGAGTTGAATACGGACTGAAGCAAGACCTCGCAATCTATTTTTCAAGTATTCATCGCTTCGTTGTGTTGTTCCAGCATGGAAAGTACCTTGAGGTGACATTTGGACAATACGACCCTCTAAAAGTTCTACTTTATCATCTTCTGTCAGAATACCTGCTTCTATCATCTGATGGTATTCTTCAACCGTCCATAAGCGAATTTGTGTTGCGGTCATTTTTCAAAGTGGGAAAATAAAGTCTCTAGACTTATTTTAAACTAAATATTGAGGATTGCACCAAAATTTGTGGCGAACTGGGGTGACATAATGCCTTAATACAGTTTCCTCTGTTGCATAGCGATCGCGAAATATAAATTCATCATCTCGACTCATAATATACCGATCTTTTGGTAATGGTTTTGACTTTTCTCGATGTAAGGTTAAGTGCATCATAGTTTGTTCTGTAAAATAATTAGGAGGTTCTTGAAGATTCAAAAATCGTTCCATTGCTAAGTCCCAATTGGCTTTTTTCTTAAAGAGAATAAAGCCACCATTAATCGGGTTTTCACGTTCTGATTCTTGGAGTATTCGTAAATCGAAAGCAGGATCGATATCTGGTAAATAATAAGAGTGAGGATCGGCAGTTTGGATTAAACTTTCCAGTTCTTTTGCTTGAGGGAAGAAGAAAATATCTGAATCTGTATAAATTGAAACGCGATCGCCAGGAATAGATAAAATTGCTGCTAGTTTTTTTCCCATTGGATTAATCGCTGCATATTCATAAACTTTTTGAGGTAATCCTCGCGTAAATTCAGACAAAGAAATGACGACAATACAAGGATGTAGATTTTTCAGTAATTGGCATTCTCGATCTGAATAACCATCAGAAATGACAGTAAATTGTTCTGGAATTCCTGCATAATTTAAAAAGCTACAAATGCTGGCAATTTGTTCGGGTAAGTCTCTGGGACAGGATAGGGAATAAATAGCAACTTCGAGTCGTTTTTCTTGTTGAATAGGACGGCGAATAATTCGACGCATTTGTTTCTGATAAAGCGATCGCGTAATTTTTCCTTGTAGTCTTGCGAGACGATAACCAATGTTAACCATTTGATTTTATCTGAGAATAAATTTGTGAACGTATTTGTTCTTTTAGTATAATTAATTTCTTTAAATTCTCTTCACCTACCCAAGATAATCCATATTTTAAGCCGATTCCACTAATAATAGATTGGATTCCAAACATTTTAACAAGTTCTCCTACTGTTTGACGAAAAATTTTAGCCCGTCCTTTGGCAAAATTATCTAAACATAGTCCATAAAGGCAGCTTTTTGCCTTATCTCGAATCTCGCGATCGCAAGTTTTATCAAAATAAACTTGTTGGCATAACTGAAAGGCTTCTATTGCCCAAATATCCATCTGTTGGGAGGATTTTGTCAAGTCATAAAGCCGCCAATTGGCAATAATTTTAGGCTCAAAAATAAACTTATATTGTTTAATTAATAATCTGAGAATAAATTCTTGATCCATGCAATGTTTTAGATTAATATCAATAAAATTCTCTTCCTGAAAAATCTTAGCAGTATAAAAAACCGAATGATTTGTCACCGCAGAATAGGGAATCATATTCTTAATTGTAGCAGGTTGTACGGGATAGTCTGCGATGAATTGACTCTCGCGATCGATATGCTTAACTAACCCATAAATAACATCAACTTCTGGATGAGAAAGATAAGTTTTAGCTGCATATTCAAAAGCATTAGGCTGATAGGTATCATCGGAGTTTTGCCAGCCAATTAAATCCCCTGTAGCACGTTTAAAACCCTTGTTGAGTGCATCGGATTGTCCGCGATCGCTTTCACTGACCCAATAAGCTAAATAGGGTTCGTATTTGCGAATAATTTCTACACTCCCATCGGTACTTCCTCCATCAATTATAATATATTCTAAATTTGGATAACCTTGCAAAAGAACGGAACGAATTGTTTCTTCTAAAAATTCTGCTTGATTATAACTTGGAGTAATAATACTAATGCGAGGATAGATGGAACTTTCTTGGGATAAGTTTACACTTTTTTCTGTCCAACACCATCCTTTTTTAGAAGATGGAGGAGGAGGTAAATCTTTAAGCGTGAGAGAAGTTGTTAAAATTGGCATTGATTAAGAAGTTTGGATAATCTGTTGATAAAGTTCGATATAGCGTTCGACTTGGAGAGATAAAGAATATTCTTTAATTGCAATCTTGCGGCAATTTTCACTCAAACGCGATCGCAATGTTTCATTCTCTAACAATTTTACAATTCCCCGAGACAAATCTCGCGCATCTTCTGGTTTTGCTAAGTATCCCGTAATTTCAGGACGGACTAACTCGGGAACTCCTCCAATATTAAAGGAAATAATGGGGGTTCCACAAGCTAAACTTTCTTGTATAGTTAAAGGGAGATTATCTGCACGAGTAGGAAGGATGAATGCGTTGGCTGCTGAATATGCGATCGCTTTAAAGCGATCGTGAAAAACATATCCTAAACTTATACTTTCTATTCCTAACGTTTCTGCTATTTTTTCACCTCCATTCCCAAAAGAAAGTAAGATAATTTTCTTTTGCAAAGATGTAGATAGATAAGATAATGCTTTCAACAGTAAATCACCTCCTTTGCGACGATAAGTTAGGTTTTCAACCCCAAAAAGTAGAATAAATTTATCAGAATTAAGTCCTAATAAGTCGCAACATTGTTGGCGATCGAGGGGTTGATAAATATCCAGATCGATACCGTTGGGAATGTGATGAACAGGAAAGTTTTTCAGCATACTTTTTTTAACTAAAGATTTAAGCCATTGACTGGGAGTAACAATTGTTAAATGAGAATGAGAATAAACCCAGTTTTTTAACTTCCATTCCCAAGGAGTGCTATCTCGTTGAATTTCTGGATATTCGTTGGGATAAGGACATTTTCCGCAGCCAATTTTCCAGCGATCGCAATCATAACTATAGGCGCAATGTCCGGTAAAACTCCACATATCGTGGAGAGTATAAACACTAGGTTTTGCTTGAGTTAATTGAGGAATCGCTAAATAGTTAAAATATCCCGTATGTAAGTTATGAAAATTGATAATATCTGCTTCTTGGAACCAAGAATGCTTGGGAATTGCAAAACTGCTAAGAATATTAAGATAATTTAAACTCAGTCGGCGATTGAAACGAGAAAGCTGATTTTCTAGCCATTGATTTCTGGAAATTTTGGCTATGCGATCGCTATTGGTTTTTGCTTCTCCGACTAACATTTTTGCATCAATTCCGCGATCGAGGAGTTTTTGATGTAACCGATAGGCTGCAATTCCTGCACCTCCAGAAATATCAGATTGATTGATTTGTAAAATGTTCATGGAATTTATTTAATATTTTTCTGATTTAAAAATTTACCTAATTTAACAAAGAGTTGGACTAAAAAAAATCTAATTTTTAAAAATAGAGGACTGATGAGAATTCTAGCGATAAAAGAACCTCGAATTTGAACTGCGGGAAACCAGATAGAATGATAGCTATCTCGATTTAAAATTAGGCGTTTTAGACTTGCAATGATTGTATATTTTGGTGCAAGTTCGTGAAATTTAGTTTCATTTTGATCCTCAGAAACTTGAAAAGAACCAAAAATATCTGCCTCTAAACGATTGGGATGATCGATAAATTCCTTTAATAAAAGTTCAGCACTTTTCAAACCCAACTCATTAGAATAACTGTCTTTGTTTAGGTTTTGCGTGAATATTTGGCAAAATTTTATAATTGCTTCCTGTTGTGTTTTAAGTCCCCATTGAATAGCTTGTTGGTTAAGTTGAGAACGAAGAACAGGATAATATATCCCTCTATTATTTTCAAAACATACTGTTCCTCCATGATCCGCAGCTACAAAAAGTTCAAAAAGTTCTCGATAATAACATAAGCGATCGCGATCGTGGGGACAATCTACATCTGAAAAGTAGGCAAATAACTGTTCTTTTTCAAAACATTTAAAACGCCGAGACAGTGCAAAGTAAAAACCAGATATTCCTTCTTTGGGATAAATTCCACCACTGTTTAATAAACGACTTAAAGAATATTGTAAGCGTCCATTCCAACCAATATCAACGATACCAAAATAAACCGGATTGGCCAGACCTTCTTGATGAAAATAACCTAAAGCATTCTCTCGAAATTTTAATGCTCTTTTGAGAATAATATTAGTGACTTCTTGGGTTTGAAAAACACTTTTCAATAATTCTCTCTCATGGACTTTTAAATTATCCGTCCAACGGAAACGAGGAAATCCAGACTTATTTAAGGGAACTTCAATTTCATCTGGTTCTAAATGAACTCGTTTGCAGAGAGACTCAATAGATAAAAAAGAAGTTGGATCGAATAACCATTCTAACTCATACTTTCCAATTTCTTGAATAGCTGGAAAATGCCACGATTGACGAGAGCCATATAAGTATCGACAATCTATAGAATAGCCCCAATTTTGGCAAATAATCTGGGCAATTTTTAATAAAATTTGTCCATCTCGAGCGATAAAATAAAGTCTTTCAATACCGCGATCGCGTGCTGACTGCAAACACCAATAAACAAAACCAAATAAAACAGGTGCAATAACACTGGCTGCAATTTCCCAAATTACGCTTTGAGAGAATATTAAATTAAAATTACTTAATCGAGTTAAGCGACTACTTCCGGCTAATATTGAACGAAATTCAAGAGAAAGCTGAGGATGATTGGCTATTTTGTCTTCGTAACGATTGAGATTTGTTTTGGTAAATAAATGTGCCTGAATGCCTAGTTTTTTGGCAACTTGAACATCTGAATAAAAGTTATCACCGGTATGAATTAATTGTCTATTTTGTAAAGATTCTTGGTGCAGACAATCCGTAAAAAGTTTTCCCGATGCTTTGGTTGATTTATAGGTTGAAGAGACATATAAAGAATCTTTTTTTTGCCATATTTTATGTATTTCTAATAACTCTTTAAGGGTTGATTCTGGTAAATACATATCAGAAATATAAATAATTTTAGCTTGCTCTTGACGGTGTTGTTGAATGCAATTATATATTTCTGGTACTAGAAATAGACTCTTTTTCTCCAGTGCGATTTCTAATGCGATCGCTTTTTCAATATCCCATTTCGACCAATTTAATAAAAGAGACAAATCTCCATAAATTTCTTTTAAGGTAATCTCTTCTCTTGCAGAATTTTGGCGAACTTTTTGTTCGGTATTTTTTCGCAGTTCATACCAAGAATCTACAGAAATAGGTAATAAATTATTTTCTTTTAACGCTTGTCCCAATTTCCAGAATAAATGGCAAGGTTTTGCCCAAATCCTGACTAATACTGTATCAAATATATCAAACGAATATACTTTTTTCATGTTTCTAAATGAGAATCGATTGTTTCCGATTTTCTCGCACTCACTAATAGATTTAAAGATAAAGGAATTTTTAAACCTTGTTCCCAACTTAATTCTGCGATCGCGGTCAAGCGGCGACTGTAACGAACACAACGAAAAATAAAATAGTGAAGTAATGTCTTCCAATAGGACTTTTTCAAAATAGCACGACTGAACAGAAAATTAAAATTGGGAGCATCAAAGAACTCTGTTTCATAAATACAAATATCTTGAAAACCTGCATTAAACAAAAGAAAATCTAAGCTGTATTCTGTAAAACTTAAATAATGCGTCCAATCAATATAACGCCATCGACTTGCTAAAGAAGAATTAGCATTGGGGACTGTCCCAATTAATTGACCTCCTTCTTTTAATGCTTCTTGAATCTTTCTTGTAAAAGTGAGTTGTTTTTCTAAGGGAATATGCTCTAAAACATCTAATAACAAGATTAAGTGATATTTCTCTTTGCGATCTGCTAAAAAAGCGATCGTATCCTCAACTTGTGTCACCTTCAATTTTTTTTGCAAACAAAAATTGATTTGCTGTTCATCGACATCAATTCCTTCAATTGTCTTGTAACCAAGTTCTTGTAAAGTCATCATTGCGAATCCTTGACCGCAACCAATATCTAGAATAGAACTCTGGTAATCTGAAGGTAGAAATTTACCGAGAAGTTTTTGATAATAAAACTTCATCTGTTCAAAATGTTCTGGCGTATCGGAGTGCCACTGATTATAATGTCTACTGTAGTCAATTTGGCTGTAATCAATAGATTCTGACATATAAATAACAAACGTTACTAACAAACTTTATCAAAGTTAAGAGTATTATACAAAATCCCTCAACATTTAATTACCATTATTCAATCTTCATAATTTGAGGTTCGGGAAAACGAATCGATCCCCAACCTGAATACCAACCTGCTTGAGTTCCGTCAATTCCCTCGGGAGGCATCACTTCAAAATGTAAGACATCATTAATGATATCAAAGTCTATGTGGCCTTCTCGATGATTTCCTTTTCCTGTCGCAATATCAAAATAGTACATTCCAGGAGCAAGATGAATATCTTGCAAAATAATTCTAAAAAAGGCCGAAGAACCTTTGGGAATTGAAGGGAATTCTGGGGCAAACATACTACCGACAGGACTACCATCAATTCGGAAAATCGTCATACTAAAACGAAAACTTTCCAGTTGTTTATTTGCTCTTACAGCAATTTTTAGATGTAGGTCTGCATCAGCAGGAACAAGTTTGTTGGGATAGTTTTCTAACTCTAATGTTAAAAATTCAATTTCCCTGTCTAACTCCGAATGACGACGGGAGACATTTTCCATATTATACACCACTAAAGAGCGATTCATTGCTCCACTAAGATAATAATCGATCGCTCGATCTGTTGCTCCAGAAAATATTAGTTGTCCTTCTTGAAGAACAAAGGCTTGGTGAGTTAACTGCTGAATAGCGGCCATATTATGACTAACAAATAAAACAGTTCTTCCTTCTCTTTCAGAAACATCTTCCATTTTCCCCAAACATTTTTTTTGAAAGGCTGCATCTCCAACTGCTAGAACTTCATCAACGACTAAAATTTCCGGTTCTAAATGGGCAGCAACTGCAAAAGCAAGACGAACATACATTCCCGAAGAATAGCGTTTGACGGGAGTATCTAAAAAGCGTTCTATTTCAGCAAAAGCAACAATTTCATCGAATTTTTTACTAATTTCTGTCTTTCCCATTCCCAAAATTGAACCATTGAGATAAATATTTTCTCGTCCAGTTAGTTCGGGATGAAATCCTGTTCCTACTTCTAATAAACTGGCCACTCTTCCTCTCAGTCGAATGCGTCCCGTTGTGGGTTCGGTAATGCGGCTGAGAAGTTTGAGCAAAGTTGATTTTCCTGCGCCATTTCGTCCAATAATGCCAACGCGATCGCCTTGTTTAACTTGAAAAGAAATATCTTTTAATGCCCAAAATTCATCAAGATTTCTGTTTTTATCTTTACCTGTAAATAGCTGGCGTTTCCAGTTTTTGATTTGATTGGCGATCGCATAACGTAATAAGTGACTATCCTGTTGTTGATGGCCGATGATATATTTTTTTCCTAGGTTTTCGATTTTAATGGCAAACTGAGACATAAGCAATTATTGTATTTTAATGCTAACAAATTTCACGAGTTGTTTCAAAATCATCCATTTCTGGCATTTGTACATCCATCAAAATGATATCATAAGATTGGCGCTCCAAAGAGGCAAATTATTGTCTTGAATATTGTCTTGAAGAGTAGTAACAATTTTTTTTGCAGCAATGAGCATTGCTTGATAATGAGGCTCGATCGCCGCAAACATTTGCGTCACTTTTTCGCTATTTTGGCCGGGAAGCCCTAACTTCCGATCGCCTTGTTGCAAACCCCGATGCGAAATTTCCCAAAGTGCGATCGCTTCTTGAAGTTCTGTTAAGCGTTTTTGAGATTCAGGGCGATCGCGCGTATGCCGTAAAGTTAGTGCAGCTTTACTTAACTTCTGGCTCAACATTCGCTATAGTTAATCGACGAGAGCGAATTATCAAGATAATATTGTGATTATAGCCTTATCACTGTTGACAATTTTAAAATGCTAAGGTTTGACTAGATAGTAAATCAGGAAAACTAATGATATTTCTTTATTCAGCAAAAAAAATATGCTCTTGTTTTGCTGTCAATCTCGTTTTTCCTGTTCTACTTATTGGGGTCTAACCCTGCTTGGAAAACGCAAGCTAAATCCGTTACAATATCCCTAAGTCGAGTTTTTAATATCAAATCCAGAAAATTAACCGTAGTAAAAAACCTAGGGAGTGAGACGCTCCCACTACGATAATATTCAATCATTACAGTAGCGTGGGCATCTTGCCCGCTTGTTATAACCATTAACCGGATTTGATCTAACAACCATTTTTACTAACTCGCAAATCTGGCGATCGCCGAGATTACCCCATCTAATTCTCTCTCTCTTATTATCTCCCTTTATCGTTTATCACAGTCCGAGCTATGTTCCTTGCGACCAATTTACTGATCGATAATCTTGTTCAACAATTAACCTCTGGCTATCGTCGAACCTATGGTGGCTGGAAATCCGAATATGCGGAGATCATCGCTTGGGCTGCGGCGATGGCTCTCGAAAATATTGCCAATAGCGATGCGCTCTACCACAATGTCGAGCATACCATTTTTGTCACTCTTGTGGGACAAGAAATTTTGCGCGGCAAGCACATTAAAGATGGCGGTGCAACCCCGGAAGATTGGTTACACTTTCAGATTTCACTTTTATGTCATGATATTGGCTATGTTAAAGGAGTTTGTCGTCCCGACGATCTGGTTAGTAATCGCTATGCAACAGGAATTGGCGATCGCATGATTCAGCTTCCTGCGGGTGCGAGTGATGCCAGTTTGGCCCCCTATCACGTCGATCGCGGTAAATTATTCGTCCAAGAAAGATTTGGCGGTCATAAATTAATTGATGCGGAAATCTTAAAAGAAAATATTGAATTAACTCGTTTTCCCGTCCCTGCTGACGAAGATCATAAAGATACGGAAAACTACCCCGGTTTAGTCCGAGGAGCAGATTTAATCGGTCAATTAAGCGACCCTCGCTATCTGCAAAAAATCCCCGCACTTTTCTACGAATTTGAAGAAATTGGCACGAATAAATTTCTCGGTTATAAAAACCCAGGAGAATTGCGCGCCAACTATCCCAGCTTTTATTGGAAAGCCGTTTATCCCTACCTCCACACAGCATTAAAATACTTAAATTTAACCCAATCTGGAAAACAAATTATTGCCAATCTTTACGCAACCGTTTTCCGAGTCGAACACGAAGAAGACGCGAAGACCTCAGCAGCAGCCTAAATCAATTTAATTATCAACTATCAACTATCAACTATCAACTATCAACTATCAACTATCAACTATCAACTATCAACTATCAACTATCAACTATCAACTATTAAACATTGCTTTTAAACCATGAAAAATCGCATCTGGCTATACGATACAACCCTCAGAGATGGAGCGCAACGAGAAGGACTAGCACTGTCCATTGAAGACAAACTCAAAATTGCCCGCAAACTGGATAATATGGGCATTCCCTTCATCGAAGGCGGATGGCCGGGAGCCAATCCTAAAGATGTACAATTTTTCTGGCAACTGCAAGAAAAACCCCTCAAACAAGCAGAAATTGTTGCCTTTTGCTCCACTCGTCGCCCCAACAAACTCGCTTCAGAAGACAAAATGCTACAGGCGATCCTCGCTGCGGGGACGCGATGGGTGACAATTTTTGGTAAATCTTGGGATCTGCACGTCACCGAAGGACTCAAAACCAGTTTAGACGAAAATTTAGCCATGATTCGCGATACCATCGAGTATCTCCGCACTCGAGGCCGTCGCGTCATCTACGATGCAGAACACTGGTTCGACGGTTATCAAAAAAACCCCGAATACGCCCTCAAAACCCTCAAAACAGCTTGGGAAGCAGGAGCAGAATGGTTAGTATTCTGCGATACCAATGGCGGAATGCTACCCCATGAAATTACCAGAATAGTCGGAGAAGTTTTTGCCGCCTTTCCCGAATTAACCCAGGATAGTGAAGCGCCGAAACTTGGCATTCACACTCACAATGATTCCGGAACCGCCGTTGCTAACGCCCTTGCTGCTGTCCTGGAAGGAGCGTGTATGATACAAGGAACCATGAATGGCTATGGAGAACGATGCGGTAATGCCAATCTTTGTACCCTCATTCCTAACTTACAACTCAAACTCGGCTATCAATGCCTTGAAGAGGAACAACTCACGCAACTGACTAAAACCAGTCGTTTAATTAGCGAAATTGCCAACCTTGCCCCCGACGAACACGCACCTTTTGTCGGTCTTTCTGCCTTCGCTCACAAAGGTGGAATTCATGTTTCTGCGGTAGAGAAAAATCCCCTGACCTACGAACATATTAACCCCGAATCGATTGGGAACGAGCGGCGCATCGTTATCTCCGACCAAGCGGGAATGAGTAATATTGTTTCCAAAGCTCGCAATTTTGGCATTGAATTAGAGCCAAAAGATGCCACAGCGCGGGGACTTTTAAACCAACTGAAAGAATTAGAACGCGACGGCTATCAATTTGAAGCGGCTGAAGCCAGTTTTGAGTTGTTGATGCGATCGGCTTTGGGACAGCGCCAGCAAATGTTTGAACTAAAAGGTTTTCAAGTGACTTGCGATATTTTACAAGGCGTTCAAAGTATTAGCAGTAATGCCCTAGCAACTATTAAAGTGAATGTGAAAGGGGAAGACTTATTAGAAGTCGCCGAGGGAAATGGTCCAGTTTCAGCCCTTGATGCAGCGTTGCGGAAAGCATTAGGGAAGTTTTATCCGGAAATTGCTACTTTTCATCTTACAGATTATAAAGTGCGAATTCTCGATAGTAATTCGGGAACTTCAGCGAAAACTCGCGTGTTGATCGAGTCCAGTAATGGAGAGCAACGCTGGACGACGGTAGGCGTTTCTACAAATATCATCGATGCGTCTTATCAAGCCGTTGTAGAAGGCATTGAATACGGTTTGTTATTGACGAGACTATCTGCTAGAGCAAATCCTACGCTAAAATAAATCCAAACTTTTGTTGACCGTTTACCCTCGTCGATCGCCTAATCATGTCTATTCCTTTAAGTTCCTTGGGGATTGCCGCGCTCAGTGCCACTCTTTCCAGCGCGATCGCCCTAACCGTTTCGACAACGATCTCTGTTCCGTCCGTCCTGGCTCAGTCCGTCGGTTCCCATCCCATCCCCTTTAAAACCATCCCCGAGGCTTTTGACGAAGCCATTACCCACCGCTCTCAAGATGCGTTTTCCACAACATTTACCACGGGACGGCAGATAGATTGGCTCTTTGGGATTGCGGGGTTTCCCGAAATTGAAGTCACTCGCGACAGTCAACTCGCTCACGAACTTTATGTAGACGTTTGGCGACAGCAACTTTGGAGCGGTCCAATTATTCGCACCCCCGATATGCCGAGTCCTTTTAATTCCAATACCCTCAGCAATCCCACCTATCTGCGTCCATCACAACCGGTTCCCGGTAGCGAGTTTGGTTTTGAGCGTTTTCCCCTTCGTTAAATTTCTGGGTTGTCCAGAAGAATATCAACTGGTCTTATCCAGGGTGCAGGAGTTGAACCTGCCTGGGGCGAATTATGAGTTCGCTGCCTAAACCGCTCGGCCAACCCTGGTCAAATCAAACCCCATTATAATGTTTCTCTCCCTGAAGTGGGAAGACTCAATTATCATTGTTAGTTGATAATAAATAATTATTTTTTGAGAATTGATGAAAACCAATTCAACTGTAGCCCTGACGATCGCCTTGCTGTCCCTGATGTCCCTTGCTGGAACCGCCAGTGCTTTTTTAGGGTACTCCCTCGGTCGCGAAGCCTTAAAAGGCGTGACCCAACCCGATATTAGTCCCACAAAAAAACTGTCGAATAATAACCCCGAATCAACCGATAAAGAATTAAAAATTTTACTCACGGAAGCAGAACTGCTCAAGCAAGCCGAAGATATTATTAACGGGAAAGTCATCCCCGAACCCATTGCGGAGTCTGAAAACCCGGAAAACAAGGACGAAGAAGGGGCAATTTCTTCAGAGCAGGAAGAAGAAGAGACTTCTGCTGAAAAATCGGATAAATTGTCCGATTTAGGGGAAATTCTGCCCATTAAAGACAGCGATCGCGGGGTGACATTGGCGATCGTGGAAGGAAAACAAGAAGGAAGTTCTTTGGTTTTAAATGTCGATCTTAAAAATGAGAGTGAAGATTCCGTGCGATTTTTATATAGTTTCCTCGATGTCAGAGACGACCAAGGACGCGCTCTGAGCGCCATTACCGATGGTTTGCCAGGAGAATTACCCGCCAATGGGAAAAACTTCTCGGGAACGATTAAAATTCCCACCGCTTTGTTAGAAGATGCGAAAGAATTATCCTTAACCCTAACGGATTACCCCGATCGCAACTTAGAATTGAATTTAGCTAAAATTCCGATTAAGCGTTAAGGAGCAATCGGGAATTAATCATTGGAAATAACAGTGGAGGAAGCGGCGGGCATTCTGAGACACGATCTCTGGCTGAAGTTATTATCAGTCCTGTTGTTGATTGTCATTAATGCTTTTTTTGTGACAGCAGAGTTTTCCATGGTGGCGGTGCGGCGATCGCGCATCAACCAACTGGTGGAAGAGGGAGATGTTCCGGCGAGGACGGTACAGGCACTACAGCGACAGATTGAGCGGTTACTCTCCACCACGCAAATCGGTATTACCTTGTCGAGTTTGGCCTTGGGCTGGATCGGTGAAAGCAATGCGTCTATTCTGGTTCGAGGCTTTCTCCTGCATCTACCTTTACCGGAGGAAATAACCTTAACGATCGCCCATTCCTTCTCGGTTCCCCTCGCCTTTTTTGGGGTGGCCTACTTACAAATTGTCTTAGGGGAATTATGTCCAAAATCCCTAGCCCTGCTTTATTCCGAGCGTTTAGCACGCTTATTGGGTCCGCCGAGTTGGGCGATCGCCCGCATTTTCAATCCTTTTATTTTGACCCTCAACCATTCGACGCGATTATTATTGCGCTTGGTGGGGGTTCAGTATTTGGGTCAAGGTTGGTACACCCGCGTTACCCCAGAGGAATTGCAATTAATTATTACCACGGAACGAGAATCGACGGGTTTAGAAGCAGAAGAACGAGAATTATTAAAAAATGTTTTCGAGTTTGGCGAAGTTTTGGCGCGAGAGGTGATGATTCCCCGTACCAGTTTAATGTCCTTAAACCGTGAAGCAACCTTTGCTGAACTGGTCGATTTAGTAGCAGAGACAGGGCATTCTCGCTATCCCATCACTGGGGAATCTTTAGATGATATTGTCGGAATTATTGATTTTAAGACCCTTTCCGTCCCTCTCGCAGAAGATCGATTAGAGAAGGATACCCCCATCGCCCCTTGGGTTAAACCCGCCCGCTTCATCCCAGAAACAACCTTTCTGGGGGACCTTTTACCCTTGATGCAGCGATCGCATTTGGCGATGGCGATCGTGGTGGACGAGTTTGGCGGGACGGCGGGACTAATTACTTTAAAAGATTTAATCGCCGAAATTATCGGGGAAGAACCGGAAAATTTAGGTGAGGAAGAACCGGATTATCAAATCCTCAACGATCGCACATTTTTAGTGCAAGCACAGATGGATTTGGAGGAAGTGAATGAGGAATTGGGCTTTAATTTTCCCCTGAACCAGGAATATAATACTTTGAGTGGGTTTCTGCTCTACCATTTCCAAAAAATTCCCGTTCAAGGGGAAATGTTGACCTATGAAAATCTGGATTTAACAATTATTTCGGCGGAAGGTCCTCGCCTAAACCAAATTCAAATTTATTGTCACGAGGATATTAACCCACCTGTATTGGAGGAAAACTCCAAGGATAACGCCTATTGGGAAAATGGGGCGATCGGGTTTGAGGAAGAGGAGAAATAATGGGTTTCGATGGTTACAAATTTTGTAACTTGAACACTATCAACCGTCGTGTCGAACATAATCAAAGATAAATTGAAAATAAGGATTTACAGCCATGAAACCGCAAATTTTCGGCGCGATCGCCTGTGTGGGTCTCGCCTTTACGGGATGCGCTTCAGCCCCAGAAATGAGCAAAATGGAAGCCCCTGCTGGGATGGAACAAAATATAGCCCAAGATGCTACAGAGGAAGCCAAAGAAGTCGCCGCAGTCGCCGGGGAGGATGTTCCCAGAGTAGACCCTCAGTTGGTTAAAACCGCAGAAATCGATTTAGAAGTGGAATCCATTGACGCGATCGTGACAGCAATTACCGATACAGTTAAGCGCAACCAAGGGGATATTCTCGAGTTGCAAAATAATAAACCCAGCAATGTCCGCGATCGCCATCGGGCTTTTCTGCGCTTGCGGGTACCTCAACAGCGATTAGATCGGGTGCTTGCTGAGATTGGAGACTTGGGAATTCCTCAACGACAAACTTTAAGTGCGGAAGATGTGAGCAATCAACTGGTGGATCTCGATGCGCGGTTGCGAAATCTGCGAAAACAGGAAGAGTCCCTACTGAAAATTATGGATCGTTCTGGTTCTGTGGGGGATGTCCTCAAAGTCGCGCAAGAATTGGGGAATATAAGGGCGCAAATTGAGCAAATTGATGCACAACAGAAAAACTTGCGCGATCGCGTCTCTTTTTCAACTATTCTTGTGAACTTGGAAACCGCAACCACCACCATTCCGCGATCGCAGCCCTTGGGGGGTCAACTGGGGGAAACTTGGGACAATGCGGTGTATGGGGTGAGTTCTTTGACCACGGGTTTGCTGAAATTAACCCTCTGGTTACTCGCCTTTAGTCCCTATTGGCTGGCGATCGGGGTCGCTTTTTGGCTAATTCGTAAATATGGTAAAAAAATGACCGAAAAAAACGATCGCTAATTTTGGCGATCGCAACAAACTGAGACAAAAAGAACCGCTACTCATTGAAAATCGGGAATTGAGAATTGAGAATTGTTTGGTATAATTTGATGCTTGTCCGTCATTTCAGAATTAAACTCGGGAGATCGTTTTATGGCACGAATGTATTATGACGAAGATGCTAATTTAGACCTACTCGCAGATAAAACCGTTGCAATTATTGGTTATGGTTCTCAAGGTCACGCTCATGCGTTGAATTTAAAGGATAGCGGTATTAACGTTATTGTTGGCTTATATTCGGGCAGTAAATCTGTCCAAAAAGCAGAAGCAGCCGGATTAAAAGTTCACTCCGTCGCTGATGCGGCTAAAGCTGCTGATGTGATTATGATTCTTCTTCCTGACGAAGTACAAAAAGCAATCTATACTGATGAAATTGAACCCAATTTAAGCGATGGAAATGTCATCGCTTTTGCTCATGGATTTAATATTCATTTTGGGCAAGTTGTCCCTCCAGACAATGTTGATGTAGTGATGATTGCGCCGAAAGGTCCCGGTCATTTAGTGCGCCGAACTTACGAACAAGGAGAAGGAGTTCCTTGTTTATTTGCGGTTTTCCAAGATGCTTCTGGACAGGCACGCGATCGCGCGATGGCCTATGCAAAAGGCATTGGTGGCACTCGGGCGGGGGTTTTAGAAACAACTTTCCGAGAAGAAACTGAAACCGATTTGTTTGGAGAACAAACTGTATTATGCGGCGGTTTGAGTGCTTTAATTAAAGCAGGTTTTGAAACTCTTGTTGAGGCAGGATATCAACCGGAATTGGCTTATTTTGAATGCCTCCATGAAGTTAAATTAATTGTCGATCTCGTAGTAGAGGGCGGTTTGGCAACCATGCGAGATAGCATTTCCAATACTGCGGAATATGGCGATTATACGCGAGGTCCGCGCTTGGTGAATGCAGACACTAAAGCAGAAATGAAGAAGATTCTCTCGGAGATTCAATCGGGACAATTTGCCCGAGAATTTGTCCTTGAAAATCAATCAGGAAAGCCCGGTTTTACGGCAATGCGTCGTCAAGAAGCCGAACATCCTATTGAGGAAGTTGGGAAGGATTTACGGGCAATGTTTAGCTGGTTGAAAAAAGGATAATCTTCAATGTAAGGTGGGCAATATCCACCTTACAGAAGTATAAAAATGGAATTAGATTTTTTAGTTAATATCGCCTCTCAATTTAAACCCGATCGCCAGATTCTAGAAGTTCAAGAATTTGGCAATGGCAATATTAATAAAACGTTTCGAGTAAGTTTAGATGCTTCTGAGGAACGCTATTTTATTTTACAGCGCATCAATACACAAGTATTTTCGCAACCAGAATTGGTAATGCAAAATATGCGGGTTTTCTGCGATCGCGCCCCAGAAAATCTCCAAAAAATCAATTTAGAACCCGATCGCCGATGGGAAATTCCGTCTATATTATTAACTCAAAAAGGTCAGGAATATTGGCGCGATCGCGAAGGGGGATTTTGGCGGGCAATTCGTTTTATTGAAGGACAAACTTATGATATAATTACGAATAGCCAGCAAGCCAAAGAAGTAGGATATGGACTAGGATTATTTCATACGCTTTTAAGCAATATTCCTTGTGAAGAATTAGCGGATACTTTAGAAGGCTTTCATATTTTACCCCGTTATTTAGAGCAGTACGATCGCATTTTAGAAAAAACTTCCCCCTCTACAACTGCTGAAGTTAAATACACCCTGCAATTCGTCGAAAATCGCCGCCATTGGGCAACAATTTTAGAAGATGCCAAACAACTCGGAAAACTGCCTTTGCGTCCCATTCACGGCGATCCCAAGGTCAATAACGTGATGATGGATGCAAGTACCGGACAGGCGATCGCCATGGTAGATTTAGACACCATTAAACCCGGTTTAGTTCACTATGATATTGGGGATTGTTTGCGATCGGGGTGCAATCTTCTCGGAGAAGAAACAGAAAACTGGGACGAGGTTTCTTTTAATACCGATCTGTGTCAAGCTATTTTACAAGGCTATTTATCAATGGCGCAGAGTTTTTTAACTGAAAATGATTATGCTTATCTCTACGATAGTATTCGCGCGATCGCCTTTGAATTAGGATTAAGATTCTTTAGTGACTATCTCGCAGGAAATGTTTATTTTAAGGTTAAATATCCAGAACATAACTTGAATCGTGCTATGGTTCAATTTAAACTGGTAGAAAGTATTGAGCGACAAGAAAGCATTATTCGCGATCTGATCCAAGAATGTTTAAGCGATAATTGAATAAAATCAATGCAAAAATTTGTATTATCTCCCTTTCCCTCTGATATTTTGCATCATAATCTAACAATTTCTGGGGCAATTTCTCGCTGCGATCGCCTTCTTTCACTCCATTACCAACTTACAGGAAATTTGGAACAATTGGCTATTCCTCCCCTAGTCAATCAACCTAGCCGCAAACGCGAACTTGGGCAAGAAACCTGTTTTGAATTTTTCCTAAAACCCAATAACACATCACAATATTGGGAATTAAATCTCT